>CAZLJI010000190.1:0-5507 GCA_964559565.1 uncultured Ignavibacteriaceae bacterium
ATGATGAGGCATAATTTGGTTCGCTTAAATTGTAAACAAGCGATTTCCCATTTCTCTTTCCAAACACAAATCCATCCAGTCCAGCTTTTTTGGGCGTGCCTTCATAATCAACTTCTATCTTAAATTCAGTACCGTCAAATGAATTAATGGGTATGGATAACCTGTAACCTTCATTTTCATAATCAGTTAATGCATCATTCAACAGTATATTTTTAATTTCAAAATTATCATAAAAGTTGAGGTCGATTGATTTTATTGTTGGATCAAGGACTTTACCAGTCAAAACAGCCTTGGCAACAAAGATTTTATCTTCGGGATAAAGATCGAAAGCCAGATCGTATTTATAAATATCTATCTTCCTCTGATTTGAAGTGATATAATCATCATCGACCTTCTGAAAATAAGTATAGATATAAGTCAGCTTATATAACTGAATCTTATAGTACACAGCACCGGGTAAGATTAGTATTAGAAATACTAAAAATATTATGAGAAGTATTTTTTTCTTTTTCATTTGCTGAAGTCAACGAAATTGTTGCTAGAAATCAAAACGATCATCGCTCTAAATTTACAACTTTTAAGAATTAACCATTTCTTAAATTGTCAATCAAAACATATTTATATATTTTTGAAGTGAAATTAAAGGAGAGAAAATGTCCATTCACGGTTCGTCAATATTAAGAGATACAATAACAATGCTACTGGCTGGGGGTCAGGGAGAAAGACTTTATCCGCTAACCAAAGTTCGCAGTAAACCAGCAGTTTCTTTCGGAGGAAAGTACCGAATAATTGATTTTGCTCTTTCAAATTGCCTCAACTCCGAGTTGAGAAGAATTTATGTGCTTACCCAATACAAATCTGATTCATTGAACCAGCATATATTCGAAGCATGGAGCATATTCAATCCCGAACTTGGAGAATTCATTTACTCGGTTCCGCCTCAAAGAAAACTTAACAACGATTGGTACCTTGGAACTGCGAATGCTATCTATCAGAATATGAATCTTTTTTCATCTGACAGAAAAGCAAAGCTGGTATTAATCTTAAGCGGTGATCATATTTACAAAATGGACTATCTGAAATTGCTTCAATATCATACTGATAAAAAAGCACATCTATCCATGGCCTGCATTGAAGTACCAAAAGAGGATGCAACAAGATTTGGAATCGTTAGCGTTAACTCAGATTATAAAGTTGATTCATTTATAGAAAAACCAAAAAATCCTCCAGGTATACCTGATAATCCGGAGTACTCTTTTGTGAATATGGGGATTTATGTTTTTGATGCTAACGCTTTGAGAGAAGTATTTACAGAAATGGAAGAAAAGCATATACCTTCAAATGATTTTGGACAGGATGTAATTCCTTATATGGTGATGACAGGCAGAGATGTTCACGCTTATAAATTTGTTGACGAAAACAAAAAGTCAAATCCATATTGGAAAGATATCGGAACAATTGATAGCTACTATTCTTCAAGTATGAATTTACTGAGTGTGTCGCCGGACTTTAATTTGTATGATGCAGATTGGTACATTCGTGGATACCAGTATCAGTTCCCTCCTGCAAAAACCGTATCACACGAAGGAGAACGTGTTGGTCGAAGCCTAAATTCTCTGGTTTGTGATGGCTGCATTATCTCAGGCGGTCTTGTTGAACGATCGATTCTCGGTCCCAATGTAAGAGTAAACAGTTATGCTTACATCACTGACTCAATAATTATGAATAACTGTAACATTGGGAGGCATTCGCGAATAAGAAGAGCCATCATTGATAAGAATGTTAATGTACCTGAGGGATATGAAATCGGTTTTGACCTTGAAGGCGACAAGAAAAAATTTACCGTGACTGAAAGCGGTATTGTCGTAATCGGTAAGAATGAAGTACTGACTTCAGAAAAGAAATAATAGCGAGATTCATTTCTCACTTATTTGAATTTTTCAATTGCTTTAGTCCAAAAATTTTTCAAGATTCATCTGAATTAAAAATTATTTATAATTTTGGTTGATGAATCCTGAACTTCAAAATTAGTTATCAAATCTTCCTGCCAAACCGTGTGTTTACGAGTTTTTCAATGATAAAAACAAAGTAATCTACGTCGGCAAAGCCAATAATCTTCGCAGCAGAGTAAAAAGTTATTTCCATTCTAAAAATCCTAACGCAAAAACAGAAGCACTCGTAAGCAAGATTTCTGATCTGGAATTAGTAGTTACAGATTCAGAAGTTGAAGCTCTTGTTCTAGAGAATAATCTCATTAAGGAATTAAAGCCACGATACAACGTAAACTTAAAGGATGACAAATCCTTCCCTTTCATCAAAGTTACCAATGAGCCTTATCCGAGAATTTTTTCAACAAGAAGAGTAATTCGTGATGGATCAAAATATTTCGGGCCGTACACCAGCGTAAAAAATATGAGATCAGCTTTGAGAATGATCAACCAGGTTTTCAAAATAAGAAGCTGCAAGTTTGATATTAATGATGATTCAATCGCAAAGAAAAAATTCAAAGTTTGTCTTGATTATCACATAAAAAAATGTGATGGCCCCTGCGAAGGATTAGTAAGTCAAAAAGATTACAACGATATGGTCGATGAAGTCGTAAAAGTTATTCGCGGAAGAACTGACGACTTGATAAAAGACCTCGACAAAAAAATGAAGTCAGCATCCGTAAATATGGAATTTGAGAAGGCCGCAGAGATCAGAGATAAAATTGATCAGCTTCGGATCATATCTTCAAAGCAAAAAGTAGTAAGCAATGATTTTGAGGACAGAGATGTAATTTCAATTGCATTTGAAGATAAAGATTCTGCCTGCTCTGTTTTCAATATTCGTTCAGGAAAACTTGTTGGAAAGAAACAGCTTCACTTGAGTCTTCGCGGTGGTGAAGAGCTGGAAGAGATTTACACTTCAGCAATAAAATTTTACTACGGCGATCACGTTGAAATCCCAAAGGAAATTCTGATTGAAGTTGAGCCACTTGAAAAAGAACTGCTTGAAGAGTGGCTTAACCAAAAAGCCGAAAGAAAGGTAAAGATATTCATACCTCAGAGAGGCGAATTAAAAGCACTGGTTAGTATGTGCAAAGAAAATGCAATCCTTCAACTCAAAGAAATTCAACTTCAGAAAATGAAGAAGGAAGGGAATGTTCCCTTTTCACTTTCGGCATTGCAGAGAGATTTACGTTTGAAAATACTTCCAAGAAGAATTGAGTGCTTTGATATTTCAAACATTCAAGGCTCAGATTCTGTTGCGAGTATGGTCGTGTTCGTTGACGGCAAACCGAAGAAAAGTGAATACAAAAAATTCATTATAAAAGAGGTTGATGGCCCTGATGACTTTGCAAGTATGCAGGAAGTTATTCAAAGAAGATACACACGATTGCTTGCTAGCAACGAACCACTTCCTGAATTAATTATGGTCGATGGCGGCAAAGGACAACTATCAAGTGCGTGTGAAATATTAGACAGTCTCGGAATAAAACAATACAATATTATCGGTCTCGCAAAGAGACTTGAAGAAGTATTCTTTCCTGAAAATTCAGAACCGGAATCGATTCCCAAAACATCATCAGGATTGAAGCTTTTACAGCAAATAAGAGATGAAGCGCATCGTTTTGCAATAACTTTTCACAGACAAAGAAGATCAAAAAGAACAATAACGACAGAACTGACTGAGATAAAAGGAATAGGAAAAGCTACGGCATATCAGTTGCTTTCGGAGCTGGGCAGTGTTGAAAATATTAAGAATTCAAACACTGAAACTTTATCAAAATTAATTGGAAATAAGAAAGCCCAGCTTGTCAGAGAGTACTTTACAAATGAAAAGAACGAATAAAATTTTTTTAGCAGCTTTAGTTGTCATAACAATCCTCCTTTTTAACAGCGCATATTTAACTGAGAGCAAATCAAACTTTTCACCAGAAAAATTAAATTACGCTGTCAATCCTTTTACAAACTACGACTTCAAACAACTCCGCGATACTGTTTACACTAGTAAAGATCATTACATCGAAGTAAATCTTTTAACTCAGCACGCAACACTTTTTTCAAGAGATGGAAGTGAATTCCATTTTCCTATTTCTTCCGGTACAAAACGGGTTGAAAAAGGAATGGAAACAAACACTGGATTATTTGCAATCCAATGGAAAGCGAAGAAACAATATTCAGTTCAGTTTGACAGCACAGTAATGCTGAACTGGATGGGGTTTAATAATGGTATCGGTTTCCACGCATTGCTTGGCAAAAGTTATTACAAATATCTTGGTAAGAAAAATGTTTCCCACGGCTGTGTTAGAGTTTCAAGAGAAGACGCACAAATCGTTTATGAAAAAGTTGAAAAAGGAACTCCGGTTCTTGTCCACAAAGGAAACCACGCGATTACAATAGCTTTCACAAGTGAGGGCGAAAGCTATAATCAATACTCCTATTCAGAAACTTACAAGCTCTTGAAAGAAAGATATCAACTGATTTATGATGGAGACTATTTAATTTCCTCGAACGACAAAATATTAATTGATGAAAAAAATATTTACTCAAACGGTTTGCCGATTGGAAATGGAGAATTAATTCCTGCCAAACAAAACCTGAAACCGACATATCTTTGGATAGATAAGAACAAATCGGAAGAAGAAAGATTAGCAGAGGTATTTTCAGGAAAAGAAAGATCTGATTTTACACTCAATCCATTTTTAGATTCGAAAAATTAAGGATATTAGCTGACCCTATACTCCTTAATATTTTAGAGACACGTGAGGGCGTGTCTCTATTTCTAAATAGTCTTTCGGTTGTCATTCCGGCTTGTCCGGAATCAGATTCTGAACTCTCCGGCAGCTGCCGGGTCCCTAGAATGACACATCCTACCTTTATTTATTTTCACAGACCCTTGCATTAATCCCAAAATTTGTTTTGTTTTAGGTCAACAAAATTTTTATTGGGGAATGAAAATGAAAAAGAAAATAATTTCTCTTTGTTTTTCTCTGTTAGTTCTCCTCTCGATTCCAACCTTTGCACAAGGACCTGGTAAACCATACTTTCCCGAGACCGCTAATGGAGCTCAGAATACACATTTCCAATATCAATCCCTAAAATGGCAAAATCCTTCAGGTGTTACTTTTAATGAAGTGTATATTAGTTACGATTCTACTAAAGTTGCCAATATGGATTCATCAGTACTTTATGTATCAGGTTATACTTCAATGGTTTATGACTCGATCAGAATTAATCTTCAACTTTCCTATTATACCAGATACTTTTGGTGTGTTGTTGAATATAATTCGACTGGATTTACAAGAGGCGATGTTTGGCATTTCACTACAACTTGGATGAATACTGATTTTTATATTTTGGAAGATTTTTCTTTTGGACTTGGTAAATGGAGTATCAATAATGTTGGTGGATGTGGATGGCAAATTGGTGAATCTTCAAATTACACACTTCCGGCTCCTTCCACTAGTACTATTCTGAGAGCTGATAAAAATTTATGTGGAAATACTATAAATGCTTCAGCAA
>CAZLJI010000191.1:0-5492 GCA_964559565.1 uncultured Ignavibacteriaceae bacterium
GGACGAAATTGCGCAGGGAATTTGTTGCGCTACTATTTTATCAGGAGAGGAACGTTCGCATAAGATTTTAGCTCCGGCCTCAGGAAGAATAATAGATATTAATGAATCTCTGAGCCAGAATCCGAACATGATAGAAAAAGATCCATATTTCGAAGGCTGGATTTATAAAGTTATTCCATCAAATATGGAGTACGATTTAAAATATCTTGTCCCATTTGCTTCTGACAGGATGTAGAGGTTTATATTTGAATAGTAGAAAAAAATATTTTACGAAATTAAATTTCAATAGGGAGTTACAATGGCACTTTTTGTATTAGCCGTAATCGTTTTCATCATCGCTGATATTACTATCAGATATATCGCAAAGAGAGTAAGAGAAAAGAAAGTTCTTCAGGAAAGGGAAGAAGCTTTAAAAGTAAGCCTTAACCTTGATTACAGCAGGGAGGCAAAAACTCTAAAGCGTGCTGAAGTTGAAAATCCAAAAGCAAGAATTCTATGCGTAGATGATGAGTCAGTTATTCTCGATAGTTTCAGAAGAATTCTTGTTCTTGACGGTTACTGTGTTGACACGGTTGAGCAAGGAAGAGAAGCTTTAGGTTTGATTCAAACTCATTCATACGATTTTGTCTTCACCGATTTGAAAATGCCCGAGATGGATGGATTAGAAGTAACAAAATCAGTAAAACACTTGCGCCCTGATATTGACGTAGTTATAATCACAGGTTTTGCTACAGTTGAAACTGCAGTTGACTGTATGAAGTTCGGTGCAATGGATTATGTGCAGAAACCTTTTACAGAGGACGAACTTCTTGAGTTTGTTAAAAAATTACTCATCAAAAGAGAAGACAGAATTAGTAAAACCCTTAAACCAAAAGTTCATATCACTCATCTTAAAGAAGCTGTTGGATCCAAGACTCCAGAATTTCAAATACCCGGCGGAGTTTTTATTTCCCAAGGACATTGCTGGGCAAATGTAAGTGAAGATGGCACAGCTAAAGTAGGGTTGGATGATTTTGCAAAGAAGATTATTGGCAAAGTTGATTCAGTTGGCTTGCCTAACCTGGGAATGATTGTGAAAAAAGGTCAATCATTATTTAATATTACACAAGGACAGAGAACGATTTCCTTTAAATCACCTGTTAGCGGAAAAGTTAAAGAGATAAATAAATTTATAAATCAAGAACTTGACTCACTTAATTTTACACCTTATGACATGAACTGGGTTTGTGAAATAGATGCATATGAACTTGATTCAGAGCTGCCAGGATTGAAAATTGGTAAGTCTGCCGTTTCATTCTATCAGGAAGATATTGAAAAGCTGCAGGTCTTAAAGAAGAAAACCCAGACAAGTAAAGAAGCGGAGCTTGAGCCTGAAGGAGCAATTTTCGTCGGTGAAATGGAAAAGCTTGACGACATAAGCTGGAAAAGATTCGCTGAAGAGTTTTTTGAAAAGTAGTCGACAACAGATTTTGTTTGTAATGTCATTCCCGTGAAAACGGGAATCCAGATAGATGATGGCAAATTAAAGAAAATGGATTCCCACTTACGTGGGAATGACAAGCGAGGAGAAGCATTTTAAAATTTCTACAAGAGATTAATTTGGTTTCTTCGCAGTTGCAGTGATTCTCAATTCACCCGCTTGTTTGAAGTGAAGAACAAACTCGCCTTTATCACCATCTTTTATGTCCTTCTTCAGCTTCATCAGCATAATATGATGAGCCCCTGGTTTTAGTTCGAATGAACCTTTTTCATCAATCACAATAAAATCAACTTTACGCATTCCCATCATCTCGCCTTCAGAATAAGTCTCGTGAATTTCAACTCTCTCAGCCAAATCTGAATCCACCTGAAAAAGTGTATCTGCAGTTTCAGATTTATTCTCAATTAAGAAATACAGCGCTGTCGCCATCTTTTCTGAAGAGGGTCTCATCCACGCGTCTTTAATTTTTATGTTATCGTCAGAGGGGAAGAGAACAAATAAAATTGCTAAAAGAATATTCATTTTTTAGTCCTTTAATGTTTTTATGTCGTTTACTAATTCTTCAATGTTTAATGTGCTGCCTTTATAATTCTTTCTTAAAATCCCATACTCATCAATCAGGGAAATCCTATCTGTGTGCATCATTGAATATTCTGGAATACCTTCTTCATCAGTCCGTTCATCAGTCTTTATGGCTTTTACATCGAATCTTTTCATTAAGTCATTAACAGTACTTTTTTCGCCTGTAAGTAAAGTCCAGCTGCTAAAATCAAGCTCTCTTACTTCGGCAAACCTCTTCATTACTTCAGGAGAATCTCTTTCTGGATCGAAACTCAATGCGACAAACTTCACATCCTCGATTCCATTTTTCTTTAATTCCTTTTCAGTTAAATACATATTGTGAGTTGTCATTGGACAAATGTCAGGGCAGTGTGTGAATATGAAACCCATTACTGTAATCTTTCCTTTGATAAAATCTGGAAATACTCTTGATTCACCTTCCTGGTTTATCAAATTGTAGCTTTTCTTTGTTAGGTCCTTATCGAGTGGAAGTTTTTCTTTGCAGGATATGGCAATGAGAATTACAATAGACAGCGGTAATAATATAAGTTTATTCATTATCTATGAACTGATAAGTAATTACAAATTTTACTTCGGTAAACTTATTAAATTCCTTCAAGTGAATAAAGACAAATTCATTTCTTATTTTTCGAATGAATTTATTCGTGAACTTGTCTGCCGTTAGGCAGGTTTCACGAATTTTTAAATACGAATGGAAAACACTATGCCAGATATGCCAATTGAAGAATTCAGGAAAAACGGTCATCAGCTTATTGACTGGATTGCCGATTACTTGAATGATATTGAAAAATATTCACCACTTTCACAAGTTAATCCCGGTGATATTCTGAAACGAATTCCCAAATCTCCGCCGCAAAAAGGTGAGGAAATTGAAAATGTTCTGAATGATATTGACAAAATTTTAATGGACGGCATCACTCACTGGAATCATCCCGGCTTTATGGCTTACTTCAATTCAACTTCAAGCGGACCCGGAATTTTAGCTGAACTTTTAACTTCCGGACTGGGGATAAACGGAATGCTCTGGAAAACTTCTCCTGCTTTTACTGAACATGAAAAAGCTATGATGAACTGGTTCAGGCAGATGGTTGGACTTTCTGAAAATTACTGGGGAATTATTTATGATACCGCTTCCACTAGTTCTATGCACGCAATTGCTTCTGCACGTGAACAGCTTAATCTAGAATTCAGAGAAAAGGGAATGTCAGGAAGAACTGATGTACCAAGACTCAGGATGTATTCTTCTGAACACGCTCACTCATCAATTGAAAAAGGAGCGGTTACACTTGGAGTTGGCTTGGAAGGAGTCAGAAAAATTCCTGTGAATGAAAAGTTTGAAATGATTTCGGAAAAACTTGATGAGGCAATTACAGAAGATTTTAAAAATGGAGTGAAACCATTTTGTGTTGTTGCTACAGTCGGAACAACATCCACGACAAGTGTTGATCCCGTTGAAGAGATAGCCACTATTTGTGAGAAACATAATCTCTGGCTTCACATAGATGCTGCTTATGCCGGAGTTACTGCAATGATTCCGGAAATGAAATGGATTACAAAAGGGTGGGAAAGAGCAGATTCAATTGTTATCAATCCGCATAAATGGATGTTCACTCCGATGGATTTGAGCGTTTACTTCACAAGAAAACCTGAAATATTAAAGCAGGCATTCAGTCTTGTTCCCGAATATCTGAAAACGACGCAGGATGATGAAGTAGAAAACTTAATGGATTATGGAATTCAATTAGGAAGAAGATTCCGCTCGCTTAAGCTCTGGTTCATTATCAGATATTTCGGAGTGGAAGGATTAGCCTCCAGAATTAAAGCGCACATTGATCTAGCTCAGGAATTTGCAAAATGGATTGATGACGAAAAAGATTTCGAGCGAATGGCTCCGGTTCCTTTTTCGACTATTTGTTTCAGATATAATTCGGGAAATAAAACTGAGGAAGAACTCAATAGACTAAATGAAAAATTACTGGAAGCCATTAACGCCTCAGGAAAAATATTTTTATCTCACACAAAGCTGAATGGCAGGTTTGTTATTCGGTTGACTATCGGAAGTATCAGGCACGAGAGAAGACACATTGAGGAAGCGTGGGAGTTGATTAGAAAAAATGCATTTAGTATAAAATAAAAAACCCCGGGTCATCACTCCGGGGTCTCTTCATCATCCACATAGGGGGCTATTTTGTAGGAGGGAATAAAACTGTGTCTATTACGTGTATAACTCCGTTAGAAGCCTGCACATCAGTACTTGTTACCTGGGAATCGTTAATCATTACTTTACCATCAACTGTCTTAATCTTAATATCTGAACCACTGAGGGTTGTAGATTTATCAAGCTTTACTACATCGGTAGACGAAACATTTCCTGATACAACGTGATACAATAAAACATTCTTCAAAGCATCTTTATCTTTCAATAATCCTTCAAGAGCACCTTCAGGCAATTTCTTGAAAGCATCGTCTGTTGGTGCAAATACTGTGAAAGGACCATCGCCCTTTAAAGCATCAACTAAACCAGCTTCAGTCAAAGCGGTTGCTAAAGTTGTAAAATTACCAGCGCTAATTGCTGTCTGAACGATATCGTTTTTTACTGTTTTTGATACCATCTTCGTGTCGTACTGTGCAAATATTGATGTAGTAAATACTACCAAAGCAATCAATGATAATGATATATTTTTCATTTTATTTTCCTTTTTTAATTATTTATTGAAATTACAATAATTAAAACATCGCAGATTATAGAATAGTTCCAATTCGAAGAGTGGGTGTCACGGATATTATTATTTGACCTTTTTTGCAAATTGACTGTCAGGTTTATTTAAGTCTGAATATTCAGTCCGACTCTCTAAATTGAAATCTGAATCTAATTTTGAGCGAAAGCATCATACTTTTGTAAATTGAAACAACTATTCTAAAAAGGGAAAAATGGAAACAAAAAAAGTTTACCTAAAACAAGTCAAAGGACTAACACTCGCAGCAAAAGGGGAGTCAAATCATTGGATTACTATGGATGGCCCCGAAAAATTAGGCGGAAGCAACGCCGGAGTAAGACCAAAGGAATTATTGTTAATTGGTTTAGCAGGCTGCACTGGAAGTGATGTTGTGAGTATACTTCAGAAGAAAAGAGTAAATCTCACAGATTTTGAAATCAATATAACCGCTCAGCAGACCATTGAGCACCCGAAAGTATTTGCACATATCGATCTTGAGTACGTTTTCTATGGCACTGACATTAAAGCTAAAGATGTTGAAAGAGCAATTGAACTTTCAACAGAAACTTATTGCGGTGTTTCTGCAATGTTAAAAAAGGCGATGACTATTAATCATACCTATCGCATTGTAGAAACAGAAGAAGAGACAGCAGTCTCCGCTCACTGAGAGAATTAAAAATATTTTATTTCAGGTCTCTCTAATTTTTTTGGTA
>CAZLJI010000192.1:0-5449 GCA_964559565.1 uncultured Ignavibacteriaceae bacterium
CTACCAGAGGTATGTGAAACTTTCTGATTTTGAATAATGTTGTTCTCAACGATTGTATTTTGACATTTTTCAAGCTGTATCCCCCAGATAGAAAGACTATCTGTTTCTGAACCAATTTTATTTCCTCTAATAACATTGCCATTTGCTCTAATGCTTGAAACATTTGTTGAAATGAAGAAAGCCATTCCAGCCTGTTTTACAAAATTATTTTGAATTATATTACTATCAGGCACGGCTGAACCTCCTTGAGGACACCAAAAACCTGATCCACTGCTTCGTGTGTTGTCCTCTAGAATGAAAATAATATTTTGCAGTACATTATGATCTGAATCATAAAGAAAATCTATCCCATCGTTATAAGTGAAACTATTATTTTTTAGTGCGTGGATTGTAAGTGTGGTTGGACCTGTAATATCAACTCCATCAAATGTTACATAGCTTGTATTCATCAGGTATAGTAATGCTTCGTTGTTACCTTCTATAGTAACATTTTTATTCTCAGCCGGTTTGATGGTAGCTCTGCTTGTTGGTCCAGCTCCGGGAATTGGTCCAATAAGTGAAAAGCCGTACTGTCCTGCAGGTGCTGTGTAAAGTTCATCAATCAGTTCAAGAGTAACATTGCCTGCAACTCCATCT
Source organism: uncultured Ignavibacteriaceae bacterium (assembly GCA_964559565.1). Taxonomy (GTDB): domain Bacteria; phylum Bacteroidota; class Ignavibacteria; order Ignavibacteriales; family Ignavibacteriaceae; genus IGN2. The sequence continues at coordinate 637 of CAZLJI010000192.1, forward strand.
GTGCTTAGTTTATTAAATGCATCCTGAATTGTTGCGAAGTTGCCGCCGGTTCCGATTGTGTAAGTTCCAGCGGGAAGTGGATCTGAAATTGCAAGTCCAATCCTTCCAAGCCAACCCGTCGAAGGACTGCCGCCATCATAATATAATTTTAGTTCGTTATGTGCGAATACCGCACAGCCTGTTTCAATCCATCCATCATCCCACTGTCCTGTTGTTCCTTGTGGAATAATCGGATTGTTCTGAAACTTAGTCCAAGTTATTCCCATATCAGTCGAAGCCGCACCTCCAATTGCAGTTCCGCCAACACCAGGATTTGCAGTATAATAAATGTAGAGCGTGTTGTTTAACTCAATTACATTTCCAAGATAATTGTTTTGATCCCACTCACCTGGATCACCAGGAAGTAAAACAGGATTATTCACTGTATCTTTCTGCCAATTAATTCCATCTGTGGAAAATGCTCTGCCAGTACGTGCTATTGTGTGAGCTAACTCCCCTGTATAGAACATCCAGTAACCTCCTGTAACTTTTATTACGGAAGGAAATTCAACTCGTGCAGATTCCCATCCTGTGCCGGGACTTAAAACAGGATTGCCGGCATATTTCTGCCACGTAATCCCTCCATTTGTTGAAGTTGCATATCCGATGTATGAAGGAGTACGTGTCGAATTTGGATGACCTGTGTACCACATCTTATATACATTGCCTTCTTTGATTACACTGCATTCACCGACAGACACAGCATCCCATCCGCTTCCACTTGGCGTCATAACAGCCGTTGGATGTTTGGTCCAGGTTAATCCATCTGTTGACCAGGCAAAGCCAATTCCGTTATTTGGATAAGTACCGTCAAAAGTACCAAACCACATTTCATATCTGTTCAGATCTGGATTGAAAATAACACAAGGCGTAACTACACTTTCATCCCACGAACCGGGTGAACCGTGAATGTTAAGTGGATTGCTTGCGTACTTTTGCCAGTCGTACTGAGCAAAGTTAGAAGCACTGCTTAAAAACAAGAAAGTAATGAGCAAGAACAATTTGAAAAAGAACGATTTCATAGAACCTCCTATTTATGGTAGTTAATAAATGAAATTATTTTGTGTTTAAGATTTTAAAGACTGGTCAACCCCCGGGTGTTGAGCAAAAAACACCCGAAGGTGAGTTAGGGGAAAGATTTATTCGGGCGTAGAAATTTTTTTAGAAACTTATTCATAATTGATAAATCATTATTTAACTTTTTTTGAAGGCGAGACAACCTCTCGCCCTCGACTTTTTACTTTATATCCGTTTCACTTTGCAAAGCGAGTCCTTGTCACAATTATTTTAATTGTAACGGGCTTTTATCTTATTAATTGATTAAAACTTTTTCAATTTTCATTTTCTACTCAATCAATTGCAGAGTTGCCCGGTGATGATTTTTAGCTGCCACCGCCGTCAATAGAGTTCTAAGTGCATTTATATTCTTGCCTTTCTTCCCTACAATTTTTCCTATATCGTTTTTCTCAACTTCTATTTTTATTTCAATTGTATTTTGGTTTGGAATATTTTCTTCGATCTTTACTTTTTCCGGTTTGTCAACCAGTTGCTTTACAATGAACTCGACAAATGCTTTCATTTTTTTACTCCGCAGTTTAGTTTATACGCATTCTTCAATAATTTTAATTCTCTTAAAATCGGGGGTGCCAGGGATCCTGCCTTGCCTGTGCCCGGCTAAGCCGCGCGGCAAGCAGGCAGGCTGCCCTTGCTGTCCTCCCATCCCGGATCGCGAAACGCGAAACGGGTTGTCCTCGTGGAGATTTGCCTCCGTTGTGAATATTTCTTTTTAATATTGGTAATACATTGATGTGGCAGAAATCTATTTGATATGCGTACAGTTCTATTAATTCTGTGTACGAAGCCTTTAAGAGGCTCAATCTATTATTGCCACTTGTTAGTTTTTGACTGGTTACGTTAATTCCGAACAACAATATTCTCACTGCAATTACCATTCAACTTGATGAATAATATTCCCCCGTATCCAGGGCGATCATAGCTTCTACAACCCACCCTTCAGCATATAAAAGTAAGCAAGAGAGGACGAAATTGTTTTAAAGGGTGCACATTTTTAATTCTTATCAATTACGTCCTCTTCTATGCTGCCTCGTGGAGAAGTTCAACCTTTCTTAGTTCATTTTTATTAAATCTACCAACCTGCCATTCTCAAATAAATAAAGAGGGCGAAATTGAGTTACAGGGTGCGCATATTTTTGTAAACAATCTCCACCCTCTTCTTCATCCGTTTGTCAGGAGGTAGGTAAATATCATTTTATTAATTCCATTTCCCGTGAATGTGAATAATTATCTGCAACAACATGACAGAAGTAAGTCCCTCTTGATAACCCATCCGCAGAAAAATCGAGCTCGTACATTCCTGCTTCCAGTTCGCTTGAAATTAATTTATCAACAACCTTCCCATATGAATTCGTTATCAACACCGTAACTTTACTTTGGCTTGACAAGCAGAATTTTATTTTTGTCTTTCCATTGAAAGGATTTGGCTCATTCTGCTCCAAATAAAATTCTGACAGAATATTATTTTTTTTTCGTGATGCTGCAGTTAACGTCAATTTAATTTTCTCCTTAATTGAAAACAGATCTTTATTCACCAGGTATTCAACCTGTCCGTTTTTTAATATTTTTTTATAGTGCGCTGATCAAAACAATATTATTAATTTTATTAAGGCTGCATCGGGATTATCTGTGCCTCTGCAATACCGGCTCCGTTTGTTGTAACCAAATAGGTTACCTTCAGCACAATATCAAAACGGTTTGTTATTTCATATAGTTTTGTAACCAAAGCAATTCCATCCTCACTTACATTTACAGTTTCTTCGCTGTAACCTCTGATAATCCAGTCCGGATGTACCATCATACATCTGCTGCATAATTCTGAGTACATCTGGAGGTTTAGTAAAACTGTACAAAGTCCATTTAGATTTACCGGTCCATTAATAATCTGATGTGTATATTCAGCGCAGCCATTCAGCCCGCACACGCCGCTCCTTGGATCTAGTACCTCGCAACAGATCTGAATTTTATCGTGAATAATTTCCAGGCTTGGTTTGGAGACCATTGCTATAGGTTCAGTCGGAATATTATCACCACAGCTGTACAAGCAAGTGACTCCTATCAGTATACTTAAAACAAACAAGTTTTTCATAGCAACCTCCTTATAGATTGATGAATGAATAATTTGTTTAATTTGGGCGAGTAAGAAACTCGCCCATGCTGTCCTCCCACCCGCGTTTACTTTCATTAAATTTCAACCATCGGACAGAAGATATTTTTAAAATGCTCTTAGACCTCAACCATACACTTATGCAATTATAAAAGAGGGTGAAATTGTGTTACAGGGTGCGTAAATTTTTGTATAAACAATTTCAGCCCTCTTTATTGCTGTGCGGTGGGGTAATAATTTCATTTAATTAATTCCATTTCTCTTGATTTAAAGAAATCGTCTGTAATCATGTGATAGAAATAGTTTCCTGCTGGCAATCCGTCAGCATAAAACTCAATCTCATAAGTACCTGCCTCCTGGTTAGGAGAGACTATTTTATGAACAACTTGTCCTTGAACATCATTTATCATAATGATGACTTTAGTTTTATGAGGCAACGAATATTCGATATTTGTTTTTCCTTTAAACGGATTCGGATTATTTTGATTCAGTTCAAATTTTTTAGGCGTGTTCGCCTGCTTAACTAAATTTGTGAAGATTGCCACTTATAGTTCTCTCTTTCCACAGCAGTGTTCTCTATTTCACCGGAATTATTTTTGAATAAAATCTTTTACACACCAGCCTAATGTCCATCCTTCATCTGCACTTCGATAATACTCTGTACATTTGTGAGGATGATCTGCCAGTGAATCAAGATTTTTATTTTCACAATGATTGATAATTTCACCTGTTACTTTGCTCAGGAACTCACTTGCAACTTTGTATCCTGTGTTTGAATCCTTCAGATAAACTCCACAGAAGTGTTCCTGTTTTTCTTCCTCGTACGGAAGCCAGGTATTTCCTCCGTCCATAGTTTTCATAATCGAGCAATAAACATCAGCTTTCCAGAGGATTTGAGGTGAAGATTTTTCACTGATGAAGGTCATATGGTCTTTAGGCACCCAGCTTTTACCTCCATCGGTAGTTGCTAAAACATCTCCCTCGGCGGATTTTGCTAATCCATTAAAGTCATCCATAAATGATATAGTGAAAATTTTTGTCTTCCCGGAAAGTGCATTGGCCCAGTAATCGTTGTCCTGTGCAGGAGTGGAAATCAAAATGCAAAGAGAGAAAAACAGAGACGAAAGTACGGTTCTTCCCCCCAATCCACCCATTTTAAATGGGGATTTTGCAATTTTTAACATTTCTACCTCCATTGATTTAGCGTTGCAAATAGTTATCTAAATTTGCTGCCTAAATAAACAAAATGTAGGCGGGGGGTAGTTATTGACTATGTTGCAAACTCTTGCAGCTATGTTGCATTTTTCAGTTATTATTTGATTTTGGGAGAATTATCAACAATTGAGGGTTGAATGGGCTGAAAAATTCGAGTGTGGTTGCTAATTTTATTTATCCCCGGTTTGCCCATCTCGGCAAGGCGAGCCAAGGTGAAAAAGTCGAGGTTATTTGGTTCAATTTTATTAGATGGTATAAAGCAGGAGGCTATCTCAAAAGGTTCTCTCGATACATTTCATTACTCGAGAACCCTTTATTACGGCTGGTTTTCTAGCTTGCCTGCTGTAAGCAGGTGTTTTTCTGTTGGAATCAGACAAA
>CAZLJI010000193.1:0-5449 GCA_964559565.1 uncultured Ignavibacteriaceae bacterium
CAGATCTTCGAAGATTATTTTAGTAAACTGAATATACCGGTATTTAGTTCATTCCCGCACGGTCATATCAAAGACATAATCACAATCCCTATTGGATCAAAAATAAAGCTAAATGCTACGAAGGGTTTTGTTGAGTTAATGGAAAGTGGAGTCAGGTGATAAATCCTTTGGTAAAAGGATTATTTAAATAGGTAAAATAATTTTGCTTGAAATATTCTTCTGCGAAGTAGGCTTTTTGAAGATTCGAAAAGATGCCATAAACCGTCGAACCTGTTCCGCTCATTAAAGCAAATTCAGCACCTGAATCATACAAATCATCTTTTATTTTTTTTATTTCCGGAAAAGTTTCAAATACAATTTCTTCGAAATCATTTTTTACAGATGATTTTATTTCATCGAAATCAAGGATCCCTTTTGTAAAAACACTTCTTAAACTTTTTACTGGTTTTGCAGGATTGATTTTTTTGAATGCCCATGCTGTTTCAATCTTAATTCCAGGATTCACGATCAAAATAGGATATGGAATTTCCACGTTCAACGGATGAAGTATTTCACCCCGTGATTCAGCATAACAGGGGACCGGGTTCAAAAAATAAGGAACATCTGAGCCCAAGCTTAATGCGAATTGTGCTAATTCACTGTAGGTGAAACCAAGATTAAACATTTTATTTAACGTTTTCAATGTCACCGCTGCATTTGAACTTCCTCCACCAAGTCCGCCGCCAATTGGTATTATTTTTTCAATGAAAATATCCAAAACAAAATTATTAAATGTTAACTTTTCAAGTACTCGGATTGCTTTGAGAATTAAGTTATCCTGCGTTTCATTCAACAAATCTGAATTAGTCCGAAAAGAGGACTTATGTGATTTAGAGAAACTGATTTTATCTGAAAGCAGGAGAGGTAAAAATATTGTCTCAAGAGCATGATATCCATCAGGTCTTTTTCTGATAACATTTAATCCAAGATTAATTTTAGCGGGTGAGTCAACTGTAATTTTGTCCATCCAGGTACTTTCTAATTTTCTGTATGTGTGAAGGATTCGATCCGCAACAGGCTCCGATAAAGGAAGGTTTAAATGACATGGATTTTTTAACTATTTCAAGATACTTATCGGGTTGTATTCCACAATTAATGACTTTATCTGTCGGCTGTCCACTTCCACAATTCAAATAGAATCCCCATTGCGATGGCAATTCAATGCTCCCTATGATCTTCAATAATAAATCTGTCGAGATACAATTTACTCCAACTGCTAAAACATCATGATTCTTTAGAAATGAAAATACCGTTTCCAAGCTTTCACCCGATAGGATTTTTAGTGTATCCAAAATATAAAGACTAATAGCTGATGGTATGCTGAATCTATCGCAATGATCGCAAATTATCTTGAGCTCATCAAAATGACTTTGTGTTTCATTTAAAATGAAATTAACTCCACTATCTGCAAGTAAATCAATATGATACTTGTGATTTTTCTCAAGTTCATTCTTGCTAAGAGTTCTTTCACTTTGATAACAATCTTCAGAAGGTGGATTGGATCCAGCAATAAGAACTTTATTCCCTAGTGAAGCCTTCTTTGCAAGATCAACAGCTTCTTTAACATATTTTGAAGCATTGCTAATTCCAGCTTTTGATAATGAGGCAGGATTTGTTCTGAAAGTATTTGTTGTAATTATATCTGCTCCCGCCTCAATATATTCATGATGAACTTGAATAACTGCATCGGGATTAGTACGATTAATGTTGGTAGTCCATATAACATCATTGGTCAGTAAACCTTTTTGTTGAAGATAACTTCCCATCGCACCATCTAAAATTAATGGTTTAGAGTTCAGTTTGGCAATTTCGAAAGGATTATTTGGGGGGAGCTGTGAACTCATTTCAAGAAATCTATTTTTTAAAATATATATCGACTTCGGAAATGATTCGATCAAGATCAATCTGCTTTATACATTCGAGATCATACGGACATTGCTTTTTCCAGCATGGAGAACAGAATAAATTTTCTTGATAAAACTTAATTCCTCTATCGTACAAGTCTATTTCAGACCAGCAACTCACACCAAACCAGACTAATACATATTTTTTCAATGCGATAGCTATGTGCATTCCGAGTGAATCTCCTGTAACTACTATATCTGAAATGGTTTCATAGCAAGTACCTCGTCTTAAACCTTCCATAGTTGGAGTGTTTATTATCTTACCTTTGAAGTGAGAATAAATTTCTTTATTTCTTTGAGTGTCTTCAGGTCCACCGAGCAGAACTATTTTGTATTTCTTTTTTAAAAGTTGACGAATAAGATAAATATGTTGATCAATAGTCATCTTCTTGTTTGGATATAATTCGGAGCAGCCGGTATTAAATCCAATAACTTTATCCCTCTTTTTGATGCCCACTTTCTTTTTATACTTCTCGATAAACTGCTTTTCTTCCTCGGTCAATTCAAAGACATATTCGTCTCTTCCATAATCCAGTTCAAAAGTTTCTGCAAGGTAATCCTGCCCTGTTCTTCGATTGACCTTAAATTTAAAATGATCATCCATTCCGAGTAGATAATTAAAGTTTGCTCCCTCGTTAACTGGAATAATTTTTCCATCCAAGTTTAATCCGAATCCCAATTTATTTTTGCTATTCAGACTGTTTAGTAACGCGCATGATTGCTGTGACTTATCAACGTTCATAATATAATCAAACTTGATTTGTTGAAGTATTAAGATGGACGATGTATCGAATGCATAAATATGGTCGATCAGAGGATTGTTATAAAGAAGCGGAGCAGCGTTTTTCAGTGTGACCCAATAGATGGTTGAGTCAGGAAATTTTCTTTTAATAGCGGGTAGTTGTGCTGTCGTCATCAAAACATCGCCCATCGCATCAAGATTTATGATAAGAATTTTTGTTCCAGCCGGGATGTTATCCTTGCAGCCATTTTCCCAGCAATTATGATCTGGAAAGCAGGGCTTGTAACCTGAAAATCTTTTACAGGATGGGATTTCTTTCGGCATAATTTAATCCATCAATCATTTATTTGTAATTTTGAAATAGCAGTGTTTGCTTATTCTATACAAAATTAAACATAATTCTTATGAATATCAGAAAATAAAATTCTCGATGAGTTATAAAATATTTCAATTCAGCTTTGGTGATGGATATGCAGGGAGCGCAAAAATGGCTGTATTGAGCTCAAAAGCTTTGATAGATAAGGGTCATCAGGTAAAACTTTTTGTTTCGAGAGATTCGTTAACGAAAAGGCGAGCTTTGGAAAAGGGAATCCCGATTGTTGAACTTAATAGCAGACAAAAACTTTCCGCATTAGTAAAAGAAGTAGTCGAGAATTTTGGTAAAGAAAAACCTGATTTTGTTGTTGGGTATCATTCGCAGGATAGGAAAGTTGTGATGAAACTTAAGGCAAAATTCAAAAAAGAAATTTTAAATATTGCATACAGACAGAATATTTCCTTGAGCACACCAATCATTGGCTCTCTAATTTATAACCGATATTTTGATTATATGATTTCTTGCAGTCGCGGAGTGGCAGAGAGTTTAATCAAAGAGGGAATTAAGAAAAGTAAAGTTCTGGTTATTCATAATACCACCGAGATACCATCTGATATTTCGAATATATCCGGCGAAAAGATTAGGAATCAATTAGGAATTAAAGAGAAATTTGTTTTGGGTGTATCAAGTTGGTTTCATAAAGAACGAAAGGGATTTGATATTCTCTTTGAAGCTTTTTCAAAACTCGATGAAAGATTTGTGCTGCTTATCATCGGAATTCCAAAAGAAAATCAAAAAGAAGTTTTTGAATATGCTTCCACATTTGGTCTCACAGCGGATAAAATAATTATGCCTGGATTCATTGATAACATTTACGAATACTACAAAGCAATGGATATGTTTCTTCTTCCCTCACGATCGGAAGGATTTTCATTAGCGTTGCTCGAAGCCGCTGCATCTAGTTTGCCAATTATTGCTTCCGATATTCCCGGTAACGATGAGTTTATTATGCATCAGAAGAATGGACTGCTTTTTAACATCAATAAACCTGATGAACTTTATCAATCTATTCTGCAATTGAGTTCAGATCGAAATTTGGCAAGTGAATATGGAAAGATTGCTAAAGAAGAATTCGTAAGAGAATTTACTCTGGAGAGATACGCTGAAAAACTAGATGCATTCTTCGATGAAGCATATTCAACTTTACATAAAGCTAAAACTTACCAGTAAACTTCATCAACTTTTCAACTTCTATCATAACCTTTTCGATTGGTAATTCAAGCATGCATTCGTGGGCGTATGGACAGACAAGCTTTGTGCATTTGATGCAATGAAGTTCTGAATAAATAACGAAAGAAGAATTTTCTGAGTAAGGTCGATGTGATTTAGGATCAGTTGGTGCATTGGACCTGAGTCATTAGCGATTATTAAATCGCATTTTTCAATTAACGCTGATAGTTCTCCAAAACTAGAATTAGGCGCCATAAACGGAGTCGGATTCAATCCTTCTGAAATATTTTTTGCATCTTTCTCATCTCCCGGACCCCAGAGAATTAAAAATTGAGATTGATATTTCCTCTGAATCTCATTACATATTTCTATCCATTTTACAGGATCGCATCTTTTCGATTCCCAGCCACCCGACGGAATAATACTAACTAAAGGTTCTTTTCTTTGTGGAAAATTATCATTTAAATAATTTTCAGCAAATGTCTTTTCTGCTTTCGTAGTTTGATAAATTATTCGTTTTGAAATGATTGGAATATTAAGAGCGTTTAATAGAGCAAGATTATCTTCGGCAGCGTGTTCACCCATCGTTCCATTTTTCCCGGTAAAGTTGTAAGCATACTTTCTTCCTCGCTTTTCATAACCAACTTTGTATTTAGCAGCTGAAAAAAATGTAACCTGAGCAGTCTTGGGATTCGACCAGAAATCAAAAACCAGATCATACTTTTCTTTTCTTACTTTCTTGATTATTGAAAGTACAAAATCCTTTTTATTGAAAGTTAAAATCTTTGATACGAAGGGATTGTTTTCAACAGCTCGTTTTGCAAATTCTTCTGAGAGGTAATGAATTTCTGAGTGGGGAAATGCAGCTTTTAAATTTTCCAATACTATTGTAGAGAGTATTATATCCCCAATTCCACGCGGTTTTATACATAAAATCTTTTTTATCTCTTCTCTCTTAATCTTACTCATAATCTTAATCTGATCTAGTGCGCATCCAACCAGTTATCCCCAACGCCTGTATCAACTACAATTGGAACATCAACCGGCATAGCGGTTTCCATAATTTCTTTAATCATTGGTCGAAGCTCATCAACTTCATCTTTGTGAGCATCGAACAGTAGTTCATCGTGAACTTGAAGCACCATTTTTGTTTTGGCTTTTCTTTTTTCGAGTTCACTATGAATTTTTATCATCGCGAGTTTTATCATATCTGCGGCT
>CAZLJI010000194.1:0-5436 GCA_964559565.1 uncultured Ignavibacteriaceae bacterium
CTAGAGACCTAGTAAATAGAGTAGAGAAAGTAAAGAATGAAATAGTAATTGCTTATGTAGTGGGAAGAGGTGCAGATCCTCTGGATGGTATTGTTAAAGCCCGCGCGATTGATGATGGTGCTCAGAATATTTTTGATAATAATTTCTTAGCTCCTACACCACCACCAGCGCCTACGGTGACATTAACATCTAGTGATAATTTTATTGATATAAGTTGGGAGACTCCAAATCAGGTTGGATATAAAAGTACAACTCCTACCTGGGATTTAGGTTTTGAAGGATACCAGGTTTGGGCTTTCAAAACCAATATTGCAGAAGATATAGTGTCAGGTCAGCAGAACTCGGTTCTTCTTACAACTTATGATCTGGATAATTTTATTGAAAATATTTATAAAGAAAATTCTGAAACTGGAGGAATTGAACCTTTATACGAAGTTTCTTCAGAAGAAAATCAAATGGATTCTGCTCTTTACGTAGATGAGTTAACAGGAAGAATTAGGTTAAGAGTTACTATGGATCCGTTCTCACCTAATACTCCTGTTGTTAAAGGCAGACCTTATTACTTTGCGGTAACAAGTTATGCGCTTAACTATCTTGCCTTAGTGTATAAGGCCGGACCTGAGAATCCTATTGGTACACCAGGTGATTATTACCTGAGCTCATTTGCTTTTGCACAGGAAGCAGAAAATATTAGATCGGTTAGCTCGATTGTTGTTGGAGAAAGTGCACTTAATCCACCGGTACCTGTGCAACCTGCAAACAAGATTAGCGGCGCATCACTCGGCAATGTAGGTCTCGACATAATTAATAATCAAGAACTTACCGGTCAAAATTATGAGGTAACTTTCATTAAGGATACTTCATCCGGACCCTATTCAATGTTCTGGAAATTGACTAACCTTTCAACAGGTCAGGTACTTGAAGAAGCTTCATCAGCTTATACTTATGGATCACAAGCTGTTAACCAGAAAGTTACAGAAGGATTTATTACTAAAGTAGAAAGACAGAATGCTACGATCTGCCTACCGACTTACAATCCTCCTGATGCTGTATGGTATAATTATGTTAGAAGTCCGGTTGATTCACTCAGAGCAAGAGGAATTTGGTATATGGGTAAAGACTTAGTTACAGAGCCACCTTCTTATCTTTTTGACGCTGCTCATGAGACCATACCATTTCCGTTTAGAACTCATCCTGAACCTATTGACACTATTAAGAGTACATACATAACTACTGATAAGTTGCGAAAGGTTGAAATACGTTTTGGCGATGAACAATTTGGCAAAGCATATAGGTATATAAATGGTTACAAAAGACCTCCTATTGGACAAGGGGTTACGGCATTACGTTGGCTCTATGCAGAAGCAATTACAGGCGCAGATACAACAGCCACTCCGAGCGATGGTGATGCAATCGGTAACTGGGATGTGGCCAATAACAGACCCTTTGGATTCGTTGATGTTCCATTCCAAGCGTGGGTTGTGGATGAACAGCATGGTGAAGAATACCAGTTGGCAGTAGGATTCATAGAAAGTAGAATAGGAAGTGCTAACCATCCATTAGGAAAGCCAGACGGTATCTGGGATCCGGGAACCTTTTTACCCGATAATGGAGAGTTTCTTATAATTTTTGATTCTCCCTATGATCCCGATGGAAACCAAATTGAATTAACCGGTGGAGAATTCCAAACCGGTAGCGGACCCGTTACAGTTTATGCTGATCTTGTTCGTTGGTATACAAATGAATCCTGGTTCGATCTTTTTATACCTGATGACGCTCAAGGTATAACAGATGAACAAAGAGCAATATTTGAGTCTCCATTCCTCAGCACAATGTACTTACTTGGTTTAGCAAGGATAGATTCAACATCATGGTTTACACCCGGCGATGTTATGACTATCCCTCTTGATGTCTATCCTTACACAGAGGAAGATGTCTATCAGTTCAGTACGCTCGCAGGTACGACTGTAACCGAAGAAGACGAACGTGCTCGTTGGGAAAAAGTTAATGTTTATCCAAACCCGTTGTTTGGATATAATAGTTTGTCAAATTACTATTCTAATACACCGGATGAGCCGTTTGTTACGTTTACAAACCTGCCTGAAGATGTTACGATTAAGATTTATTCTTTATCCGGAACACTCTTGAGAACTCTTACAACGGATGATAAAGATTCGCCAACATCTCCGTTCTTACGTTGGGATTTAGAAAATGAATCAACATTAAGAGTAGCTTCAGGGATGTATCTTGCTATCGTATCAAATCCGGAGTATGGTGATAGAGTATTGAAGTTTGCAATAATAATGCCTCAGAAACAAATACAAAGGTTCTAACTAATTTAAGATTGGCAGGTATATAAAATGTTGCCTGCCATCTATTTTAAGTTAAAATAGTGGAGTTTAAAAAATGAAAAAAATAATACTAATACTGATCCTGATTGCAACTTCAATCTATGCAGGTGACGTTGCAAGAAAAGGAACTACGGGTGCTGAACAAGTTCTCATACCCGTTGGTGCCCGGGGAATAGCCACAGGAGGTGCATTCCTTGCTAATATTTCGGGTTTGGAATCTATTTTCTATAACCCTGCTGGTTTGGATGTTTATCCGCAAACCGAAGCGATGTTTAGTTATGTTAATTATCTAGCAGACATTAACATTTCTTACTTTGCAATAGGAACAAGCCTTGGTGATATAGGATCCATTGGCCTGGATTTAAAAACTTTCGACTTCGGAGATATTCCTGTTACATCAGAGACTTTTCCAGATGGAACAGGTGAAACGTATTCTCCGTCTTATTTAACTATGGGATTCACTTATTCAAAAGTTTTAACAGACAGAATCTCGATCGGAACTAACCTGAAAATAATTTCCGAAAATATCCAGAACACAAACGCTACAGGTTTTGCTTTGGATGCAGGTGTTCAGTACCGATTCTCTGAAGCATTGATGATTGGTGCAACTGTTAAAAATATTGGAAGTGATATGAATTACACGGGACAGGATCTTTCTTCAAGAACTGTTATTCCAGGATCAATTCCCGGTTCTTCAACAGGTAGTTATGAAATAATTACTGAAGGATTCCAGATCCCTAGCTTTTTCCAACTAAGTATGACATATGCACTTAACATAAATGAACAGAACAACTTGATGTTTGCTGGTGCATACACAGCCAATAATTCATTCGAAGATATAGCAAACTTAGGTATGGAATACGGGTTTATGAACAACTTCTTTGTAAGAGGTGGTTATAACTTTTTAGTACAAAATACAGCCGAGTACGTATACGGATTAACCTTCGGTGCCGGTTTAGATTATAAAATCGGCGGCGAAGTTGGTTTTGTATTCGATTATGCTTTCAGGGATGTCAAAGATTTCCCGACAGCTAACCACGTGTTTACAATTAAGCTTAGCTTCCAATAATCAATTGAGTTAATTAGAAAAGCGTCTGTTGATTTTTCAATGGACGCTTTTTTATTTTTAGAGCAATAAAATTCAGGAATTGCTATGAATAGATTTTTACTTTCTTTATCGTTTTTATCCTGCCTGACTTTTGTCTTTCCTCAAAAGATTAATTTTGAATTTGATTATGCTCAGTTTGGATATGATTCCTTAGCCAATTATGTAGAATTCTATTATTCTTTTAATCAGGTGGGATTAACTTACATGGATACAGATACTGCAGATTTTGTACAGGGATTATTACAAATTGAAATTAGTGATTCGATTACTTCGAGTAAAATAATTGACAAACATTGGATCGTCTCGAATGAAATTACCGATTCAGCAAATTTAGACAGAAGCCTGATTGGTATGGTGGGTTTTGTAATTGACAAAGGATCATACATTGTGAATATAACCGGCAGTGATGCAAACAATCCCATGAATAAAAAAGTTATTAACGAAAAAATATTTGTTGATCCATTTCTCAATTCAAATACAGCATTAAGTGATGTCCAGCTTGCCTCTAACATTGTCCCTAACAGTGAGAATACTCAATCTATTTTTTATAAAAATACATTTGAAGTAACTCCACTCCCGGCTTCAGTAGCTGGTGAAATGCAGCCAGTTATGTTTTATTACACTGAATTATATAATCTTCAGGGTGAGGCAAATGATACAGAGATGCGTTTAGATGAAATGATTATAAACAGCAGGGGGCAGCTTGTAAGTTCAAAATCTAAAAAAATTAGTAAATCTGCTGACACGAGAGTTGAAGTTGGACTCGTAAAAACTTTTAAGCTCCCAACTGACACTTACACATTGCTGTTAAATCTCATCGACAGTGTTGCAAATTACGGCGTCTCTTCATCAAAAAGATTTTTTGTTTACAATCCTTCTGTTGTTCCAACAGATACTTTTCAAACAACTGTATCACAGGTCCTGAGTACTACTTTTGGAGCTATGTCGGAAGAGGAAATTGACGATCTATTTGAAAAATCAAAATATGTTGCCACTGTTCCTGAAATAGATAAGTTTGAGGCACTTTCAACGGAAGATGCCAAGCGGGAATTTATTTTTACTTTTTGGAAAGCCCGCGATGAGGACCCTTTAGATGAAAGAAATGAAAATTATCTCAGCTATATAAAGCGGGTAAATGAAAGTGATACAAGATTCTCTGCACTTGGTAAAAAGGGCTGGAAAACTGACCGTGGCAGAGTATACATTGTATACGGAGAACCATCTGAAATTCAACGTTATCCGAACGAAACTGCTGCGAGACCATATGAAATCTGGAGATATGAAAGCTTAGAAGGAGGCGTGGAGTTTATTTTTGGTGATCTAACCGGCTTCACGGATTATCAGCTTATTCATTCAACCAAAAGAGGAGAGCTGAGAGATGATTATTGGCAGCGAAGGATAGCAATTCAATAGCTATTCAGCGTAATATCAGCTAATTTTTAACTAGGCTTCTTCATCAATTTTATTGCTGATCTTTGGTTAATTTTGCGATAATATTTTTGACTATTGATGAAGAACAGAATTGAATATATCCTATTTATTTTATTTAGCTGGGGCTTTAGACTGCTCGGATTAAACCTCTCGAGAAAGTTTGCAACTATTCTGGCGCTTGTATTTTTCTACATCATCCCCATAAGAAAAAAAGTTGTTTTTAATAATCTTAAGATTGCTTTCCCTGAAAACGATAGTCAATCAAACAAAAAATTAGCATACAGAATTTATCATAGCTTTGCAATTACGCTGGTTGAGATATTGTATCTCCCATATTTTAAAAAAGAAAAATTAATTAATGCAGTTGAGTGTAGTAATCCGGAATTAATATTGGAAAAGTATAATGAGGGCAAAGGAGTAATACTGCTCTCCTCTCACTTTGGCAACTGGGAGTTTTTAGCAATCTCTGTTGCTATAAAGATTAAGCTTCCTTTTTCAGTAATTGTTAAACCGCTTCGTAATCAATTAGTTTATGAGTGGATGAAT
>CAZLJI010000195.1:0-5422 GCA_964559565.1 uncultured Ignavibacteriaceae bacterium
TTTCCTGCTTTCAGTTTTTGATTCAGAACAGTTTTCACTTTTTGACCGATCACGTTATAAACTTCAAGCGTCGTCATTCCATCTTGCTTTAACGAAAAAGCGATGGTTGTTGACGGATTGAATGGATTGGGATAATTTTGTTCCAAAGCAAATTCATATACTGGTTCTTCATCACTTAAAATATTTGTCGGTATTGTATAAAAGAATACACCAATATCATCCAAATACCAGCCGTCTCTTGTTATTCCGCCATCAGTTTTTAGCAGGAACTGAATCTTTAATTGCGAACTAAGATAGTTAGCAAGACTAATTTCTTCTTTTACCCAGTTAGAAATTGAACCATCATACACTGGCTGGCCAACAGGTTGAGGAGATACTCCTGGCTGCGTATATTTTCCAGTAAGCGGAATCCATGTTGAACCATTATTTGTTGAAACTTTTACCTGTCCATAATCATAGTCACTTTCAATATCAAACTTGGTATAATAACGCAATCGAGGATTTGTATATCCAATGAGATTGAGTGCATTGGTCAGAGTCATAGTTACGGTTGCATTGTTAATGTAATTACCATTCTTGCTGTCGGTGTAAGAATTTGGTGCGGAGTAAAACGATTTATAAGTAGAATCCCACTGCGGACTTGAAGTTGGGGTTTTGGTTATCGTCCAGAGAGCCGTAGGATTATTTGTCGTATCTTCAAATACAAAAACAGGGAAACCGATAATTAAAGTCGTTGTGTCTGACGATAAAAGGTCACCATTGGTTTTTGTTGTTAGTACCAGTTGAATTTCTTCTTCCAGGGGTGCAGCCGCTGATATAAGAAATGATAGTGGAGTGTTTAAATTAGCGCTGCTTCTTGCAGGTATTGAATCAAGCGAAGAAAAACCTGTGCTTATATTTATATATTGACTTGGTGATGTTAATTCAAAAGTTAAATTGTAAGCGGTAGCCAGACCTTTATTTTTAAATTCGGGGGAAAGTTCTATGGCATCTGCTGGAAGAAAAAATTCTTTATTGAAATTTGGATTGACTAACTGAACATAATCTCCTGCAAGGAATGATTGATATATCATCGTTCTTAAATTTTGTTGAGCAATTGGATAAATCTGGCTTTGTGAAGGCCAGAAGTCATCTCCAATTTCGATTGTGTAACCGTAAGTTTTATTTTTTAGAATTTGTTCACCATACATCCAGTCCCTTATACTGCCGTTAGAATTATAACCAAGCAGTTGACCACCTGAACCAAAAGCATATCCGCTGTAAGATGTAAGTAGAGCCCCGAATTCTCTGTATGTAAGTGAATCGGGAGTTTCAGCATCAATATATCCCCAGGGGTATAATATATATCCTCCGTATGTATGCATATTAAAATGAGTATTATAATTATTAAGAATCGCAAAATCTCTTATTGCCTGAGATTCCGGTTCAGAGAATGCAGATACTCCTCTATAGGTTTCACTGCATGGATCAGGACTTGAACCATTGTTATCATAAGCCCATTTATAACCAAAGTTTCTATTCAGATCGATCCCGATACAACCACCACCACTGTTTCTTCTGTTCTTTCTCCAATATCCGCCTCCGTTCGGATCAGTTAATCGATTATACTCATAGCCGTCAGGATTAAAACAAGGGACAAAAAACATTTCCCTGTTATTTACAAGGTAAGTTGCTTCCGGATTTGTTCCGTAATTTTCTAACAGATACCACATAAAATACATTTGAGTTGCCATTGACTGAGGTTCTCGTGCATGAACAAGTGCATCAAATCCAACGGCTGGTTCATTTTCGCTCGTATTAGGATTATCAGATATTTTCACTGCCCAGATTGTTCGCCCTTCAATGCTTGTTCCGATTGAAAATTTTTGAGTGATGAGATTTGGAAATAACTGAAACATCTCATCGAGGTCAGCTTCGATCTCCGCGAGAGTGTAATAGCCGCCCATTGATCCAAAACCAAAACCTGTAACACCAAAATCTCTCTGACTTTCCATTTTAATAAATTCCTTCTCTGCCTCAGATGGAACCGGGAGTGATTTGTAATATGCTGACCAGTCATCAATTAGTATTTCATAATTCAATCCAGAACTGGAAATCGCCCGAAATTCATCTTCATTTACAAAAAGAGTAAGCCCTCCATTTTTATCAGAAATAGAATGCTCAAGATCTATTGAAAGCGCATACGCTTTTTGAAGATCAGTATTATTATTAATGAATAGCTTAATCTGCTTGACATTTTGCGGAAAAACAGAAATTATGAATGCAGTTAATATTAAAAGTAGTTGTTTCATATAATCACCATTGAAATAATTAGAATTAAAATAATGTTAAACTTTAAGAGTTTCTCCTTCTGTCTTTGAAATAACAACAGCACCACAAGTATCACTGAATACATTCACAGCTGTTCGGCACATGTCAAGAATTCTATCTACTGCAAGAATTAATCCCACTCCTTCGAGCGGCAGGCCGACAGCAGTTAGAACAATCGACATCATCACCAATCCAGCCATTGGAATTCCCGCTGCACCAATTGAAGCTAGCAAAGCAGTGATTACGACAATCATTTGCTGTGCAAAACTCAATTCAATTCCATACGCCTGAGCAATGAACATTGCAGCAACACATTCATAAAGTGCAGTTCCATCCATATTAATTGTAGCTCCAAGAGGCAAAACAAAACTGGAAATTTTATTTGACACTCCCGCTTTATTTTCTACCGCCTCCATGGTAAGTGGTAATGTTGCTGAAGATGATGCAGTTGAAAATGCAGTAAGCAATGGGGTTGACATCGCCTGGAAGTGAAGCTTTGGACTCACTCTTCCAATTAGCTTTAAAATCAAAGGTAAAGTAATGAAAGTATGAAAACTAAGCCCCAAAATCACAGTTGCCATATACAGTCCCATACGATGTACCATCCCAAATAGAGCATCCTTATCACCTGCCTGTTGAGCAACAACACCGGCTACAATTCCAAGAATTCCAAGCGGCGCAAATTTGATTATGAACATCGTCATCTTCATCATCACTTCAAAAAACGCGTTGAAAAAATTAGTAAGCTGATCTTTATAGTTTGTTTGAACTCTCGTTATAAAAAATCCAAATACTAGCGAGAAGAAAATAATTGCCAGCATATCTGCTGTGATGAAAGCCTGAAAAACATTTTCCGGAATTATTCTGAAGATGATGTCACCTAAGCCGCCAGGCACAGAACTTAATCCTTCAACTTTTTCAGTAAATCCCAGATCTGCACCCACACCAGGTTTTGTAAAATTAACGAGTACTAAACCAGTGAGAATTGCGAACAAACTTGTAAGCATATAGTAAGTAACAGTTTTAAGTCCAAGCCGACCCAGATTTTGGCCAGAACCGATACTGGTAACTCCAGATACTATTGAGCTGAAAACAAGTGGTACGATTATCATTTTCAACGCTCGAAGAAAAATGACACCCATCCAGGTTACATATCCAGTCGCATTTGGAAAAAATAATCCGTAGAGAATTCCTACTACTAACGCGATTACTATTTGCCAATGAAGTTTAAGTTTCAACATTCAAAAAAATAATTAAAGAATTTCTGCCAGTATTTCATCACAAATTGCATATCCTTTTGCAGTTAGTTTTACGATGCTATCGTTAATGGTCACAAAATTCTGGTTCTTCAGTAGTTCAAAATAAGGATATTTATTTTTTAACCAGTCCTTAGTTTCGATTCCGAAACGATTTTCAAACTTTCTGAGGTTTAACCCGGAACTCCTTAGTTCGAGCATTACGAATTCATTTACTGCGTTTTCATTATTGATAACCTCCGAACCTGCAACAGCATGGCCATATTTCTCAACTTTGTCGTTATACATTTTCAGACTTGAAAAATTCCACCATCTTTTCCTATCGATAAAAGAATGGGCTGAAGTACCAAAACCAAAATAATCTGTATAGTGCCAGTATGCGTTATTATGAACACACTCAAAACCAGGCTTTGCAAAATTTGAAACTTCGTACTGATAAAATCCATTTGAAATTAAAAATTCAATTGTAGACTGATACAGTTCTGCCTCATAATCTTCATCCCGGATTTGAACTTTCCTATCAAGAACCATTTTGTTCAGAATAGTTCCCTTTTCAAGAATCAGGCTGTAAGCAGAAATATGTTTGATCGGCAGTTTAATTGCCTGCTCGAGATTCTTTTTCCATTTCTTTTTTGTTTGCCCCGGTAAATTGAAAATTAAATCAAGACTGATATTTTCAAATCCTGCTTCTGCTGCATCATTTACTGTTTGAATTGCTGTTTCAGAATTATGAATGCGTGTCAGGAATTTTAGATCTTTATTATCAAAAGACTGAATGCCAATACTAATCCTGTTAACTCCAATTTCACGAAACCTTCTCATCTTTTCCAGTGATACTGTACCGGGATTTGTTTCCATAGTAATTTCCGCATCAATTCTTACTAAGAAACTTTCCTTTACTGTTTGGATAACCTGAGACAGATATTCTGGTTCCATCAGTGAAGGTGTGCCTCCACCAAAATATATTGATATAAGTTCTCGATCACCAGAATAACTCTGAGAGTAATAAGTGATTTCTTTTGTAAGGTATTTTAGAAAGGAACGGATGTTATCCGAAGTAATAATTGAATAGAAATCACAATAGATACATTTATGATCGCAGAAAGGAATATGTATGTAGCAGGCAGTTTGAATCATAAATAATACAAAGAAGAATGAATAAGCATTCTTAAGTTAAAAGGAAGTTAATAAGAAATGAAATAGAAGGATATTCTTTTTAAAATCCGAAGCCTACACCAACGGTCCCGGTATTTGTGCCGCCAAATTTGTAATCAAAATTTAGAACAAATATTGAAAGATTTATTGAAGTGCCGATCGCAAGATTAACCGTTTGATCTCCATTATAATCTATATTTAACTGCAACTCTTGTCTGCCTGCAGGACTGTCAAATTCATATTTATAATTAATGCCGCTGCGGGAAGTTTCATAAGTCAAACCAGCATAAGGTTCGATAGAAATTCTGCCGCCAATTTTTTTACTTACAAACAATCCGTACTGAGAAGCTGTATTCTCGAAAATATCACCAACTTTAAAGTTCTGAAAATAATATCCTAAACCAATCTCAAGCGGTAGCGAATCGTCAAACCAGTAATTTAAATTGTGCGTAAATCCGGCACCCCAAATATTAACGATACCTAAATCCTGAAGATTTATTCCTCGGAAGTAACGAACTGAAATACCAGTTCCAGCTAAGCTTCCCAAATCAAGCTGCAAAGCAGGTGAGGGCATCACATCAATATTATCGAGATAACCTTTAACGTCTGTAAGTTCGAGAGTGTACTGATCAATCGTATAACCCTGAACTTCAGCAGAAGGAAAATCAACTTTGAGATAGTCATCATAATTTCCGGTGATG
>CAZLJI010000196.1:0-5416 GCA_964559565.1 uncultured Ignavibacteriaceae bacterium
GGAATCAATAAGTGAGCTGACCAAGTTATTAAAACTGCAACTTGAAAATGATGGACTAAAAGTAGACGCGTACATTTTTTAGTGTAAATGATATACTTGGTATGGTACTCGGTTTAGGAATTGACATAATAGAGATTGATAGGATTAAAAAAAGTATTGAGAAATACGGTGAAAGGTTTCTCAATAAAGTTTTTACTACCGAAGAAATTAAATATTGTGATGCAAAGTTTAATAAGTACCAGCATTATGCTGCGAGGTTTGCAGCAAAGGAAGCTGTTTACAAAGCACTTGCTTCTGGATGGAAGCAGGGTCTCCGATGGAAAGATATAGAAATTAAGAATGATGCTTCCGGTATGCCTTCAATCAATTCTAAAGGTAAGTTAGAATCCTTTCTGAATGGAGATACTCAATTAAGAATTTCCATTAGTCACTCAGTGAATTATGTAACATCCGTTGCTATAATCTTCAAAAATACTTCAGGATAGAATTTTACAAACCTTAATTGGACAAAGCATCCTATAATTGACAATTGATATTCAAGACTGATATTATTAGTTTTTCTGTCATTATTGAAATTATTAATGAAAATGTATGTTTCCAAAATTCTACAATATCTTCAACTACTCAACTATTGGGATAGTTTTAATTTTTCTTGTATTAATTCTCACTGAATCAGTTCCAAGAGAACTATATGTTACTCTTTTAATCATCACAATAATTATTTTAATAGCCAGAATAGCTTTAAGAATATATTTACATTCATATCTAAAAAAACAGAGTAAAGGAGAATAAGACTTCGAACCCTCGAAACGAACTAATGGTAAGCTTAATGCAAAGGTGCTCATACTAAATCAGAGCTATGAACCTCTCACTATCTGCAATATTAAGAAAGCGGTTATCCTGATGTATTTAGGAAAAGCCGAACTTGTGTTAAAGGATGACGGCAAAGCAATCCGATCAATGCATTCAAAATATCCCTGGCCAAGCATAATTCGATTAAGTCGATTCGTTAGTGTTCCTTACAAAAAAGTTGTGTTAACAAGAAAAAATATTCTTAGAAGAGATGGTTACAAGTGTGCTTATTGTGGAAGGGGAGACCTAACTTTAACTATTGACCACATTGTTCCTAAAGCCAGAGGTGGAGATGAATCGTGGGAAAACCTTGTTAGTGCTTGTACGCATTGCAACAATAAAAAGGGCGACCGAACTCCAGGTGAAGCTGGTTTATCTCTTATTGTAAGACCATTTAAGCCAAGCCATATTGTGTTCATTAAAAATGTGGTTGGACGAGTTGATGAAAAGTGGAAGCCCTATTTATATCTCTCTTGATAATTGTCCTGATTCATAAAAAACATCTATTATTCTTATCTTTGAACTGTAAATTCAACTATTTCAATATTTTATGAAGAAAAAAAGAATTCTCAGCGGTATGCGTCCCACAGGTAAACTTCACATAGGCCACTATGTTGGAGCTTTGGAAAATTGGGTGCATCTGCAGGATAAATATGAGAGCTATCATCTTATTGCTGATTATCACGTACTTACTACGGATTTGAATACATCTAATATTTATAACGATACTATTGATATGTTGATAGATTGGCTAGCTGCTGGATTGGACCCAGTAATCAGCCCGATGTTCAGGCAATCCCAGATAAAGGAGCACACGGAATTATATTTAATCTTCAGTATGTTGATAACCGCAAACAGACTTGAACGAAATCCAACTGTTAAAGAGCAGGCAAGAGCTTTGCATATTGAGCAAATTATTTATGGTCATCTAGGCTATCCGGTACTCCAGGCTGCAGACATACTTTTGTATAAAGGTGATGCAGTTCCTGTTGGTGAAGACCAGGTACCTCACATAGAGATTACCAGGGAGATTGCCAGAAGATTTAATAATCAGTATGGTGAAGTTTTTCCTGAACCTGAAGCACTATTGACAAAGTTCTCAAGATTACCTGGTTTGGATGGTGCTGCAAAGATGAGCAAGTCACTCGGCAATTCAATTCTTCTGTCTGATGAACCTGAAGCAGTAAAAGCTAAACTAAAGAAAGCAGTAACTGATCCGCAAAAGATAAGACGTAATGATCCTGGTCGTCCGGAAATCTGTTTAATTTTTTCATATCATAAAAAATTTAATCCGTTACAGATTCAGCAGATTGAAACTGATTGTCGTTCCGGTGCACTTGGTTGTGTTGATTGTAAGATGAATTGTTCGGAAAAAATATCCTCGTTTCTCGCACCTATTATTGAAAAGCGAAAGCACTATGAGAGCAATATGAAAGAAGTGCTGGATATTCTTGCCGATGGAGAAGCACGTGGTAAAAAAGCTGCTCAGGAAACAATGGCAGAAGTTCACGATAAAATGAAGTTTGGCTGAAATGTACAAAGTCAGGCTAAATCAATTTGAAGGACCGCTT
Organism: uncultured Ignavibacteriaceae bacterium; assembly: GCA_964559565.1. Classification (GTDB taxonomy): domain Bacteria; phylum Bacteroidota; class Ignavibacteria; order Ignavibacteriales; family Ignavibacteriaceae; genus IGN2. The sequence continues at coordinate 2,424 of CAZLJI010000196.1, forward strand.
GATCTGCTTTTATTTTTTATCAAACGCGATGAACTAAACATTTATGATATTCCGATTTCTAGTCTTACAAAAGAATTTCTAGAATATGTCAACCTGATAAAAATTCTTGATCTGGAAATAGCAGGTGATTTCATTTTGATGGCTTCAACTCTGATGCATATTAAAGTGAGAATGCTGTTGCCTCGGGAAGTTGATGAGAAAGGTGAAGAGATTGATCCACGTGCTGATCTGGTTAAAGCTCTTCTCGAGTATAAAAGATATAAGGAAATGTCGGAGGAGTTATCGTACTTTGAAACAAACCAGAGAAAAAGAAAATTGAGAGGTAATTTTTCTGAAGATATAAAAGAAGCGCCGAACGAATACAGCATACTTTTAAAAAACGTTTCAATTTATGATTTAGCAAAAGCATTTAAATTTGCAATCGAGCAGATTAAGAATGAACCGGTTCACCAGATAAAAAAGTTGAATGTCTCAATCGAAGAACAAATACAATTTATCGAAAATAAATTAAAGGAATTTCCTGAACTGCACTTTTTAAAGTTAGTCGAAGAGATTAGAGAAAAAATCAGGATAATAGTTACTTTCATAGCATTGCTTGAAATGGTAAAAATTGGCAGAATTGGAATCCAGATTACGAAATCATTTAATGATTTTATCATAACTACAAAAGAAAATGGATAACACTTACATTTCCGTAATTGAAGCTTTAATATTCTCCTCAGATGATTCGTTATTTGCAGATGAAATAATCAGGGCTATTAAATCAATTGATGGTGACGATGTAGAAATAACCAAAGATGATGTTGAGAGTACAGTCGATTTACTTAATATAAAGTACAACGAGAATGCTCATTCATTTAGAATTCTAATAATTGCAAAAGGTTATTTATATTCTAAATCTGATGCATTCTCAAAATATGTTGGGTATCTCTCATCAGAAAGGACAAAGCGTAGACTTAGCCAGGCAGCTCTTGAAACTCTTTCAATCATTGCTTACAAACAGCCTATTACAAAGCCTGAACTCGAATCTATTCGTGGAGTAAACTCAGATTATATTTTAACGACGCTGCTTGAAAAAAATCTTATCACCATAAAAGGTAGAGCGGAGACTGTTGGAAGACCGCTGCTTTATGGAACAACTGATGAATTCCTGAAATATTTTGGATTGAATAATCTTTCTGATTTGCCAAAGCCAAGAGAGATTGATGAAATTATGCAAGATGAGGATTTCCTTGAACAAAAAAGAAAAATTATGATGAACGATCTGGAAGAAAAACTGGAAGAATCTATTGGAGGAGTAACTGATGACAACAGTCCGGATCAATAAATTTTTGGCGGATAGTGGGATCAGTTCCCGGCGGAAATCAGAAGAGTATATCTCGCAGGGCAGGGTTGCTGTTAATGATAAAATTGTAACAGAATTCAGCCATAAAGTTGATATCGAAAAAGATATTGTTACTCTTGATGGCGAAAAAATCAAGCCAAAAAAAAATATTTACATTCTTCTGAACAAACCTAAAGGATATATCACAACAGTTTCAGATGATAGAAACCGTCGTACTGTGATGGATTTAGTAAAATCAAAAGATAGAATTTATCCGGTTGGAAGACTTGATTATGATACAACCGGTTTATTGTTTTTAACTAATGATGGTGATTTATCACAGCTGCTTACACATCCTGGAAATAAAGTTCCGAGAGAATATGATGTGAAATTAGATAAACCTCTTGACGAAAATGATAAGCTCAAACTTTTACACGGAATATCACTGGAAGGAAAACGAGGAAAATTTCTTAAAATTACTTTTCCCGGACAAAAAGATAAATCAATTGTTTGGATAACGTGTGAGGAAGGAAGAAATAGATTCGTGAAAAGAATGTTTAGAAAGTTAGATTATACAGTATTAGGGTTGAACCGGTTTAGTTTTGCAGGAATAATGCTTGATGTACCTCCGGGCAAATCCCGCAACCTTACTTACGATGAAATAGAACAATTAAAACAAAAATACTCTATCTGATTCAAAAAGGAGAAATAGTGGAAAACAACACAACTGATATCAATGTATTGATCAAACGACGTTATGAAGAACTCGAGGAGTTGAAAAACAAGGGGATTGAAACTTTTGCATACTCATTCGATACTAATACTTATTCTGAAGATATAAAAAATAATTTTGAGAAATATGACAACAAAGATGTCAGACTTGCTGGAAGAATTATGACAATCAGAAGAATGGGTAAAGCATCATTTGCTCACATAATGGATCAAAAGGGAAGGATACAGATTTATTTAAAGAAGGATGATATCGGTGAAAACTACGATGCATTTCGTTTGATGGATATCGGTGATATAATTGGAGTTGAAGGTTATGTCTTTAAAACAAAAACCGGTGAAATATCGGTTCATCTAAAATCGCTAAAGCTTCTTGCAAAATCGTTAAGACCGCTACCAATAGCTAAAGAAGGTGAGGATGAACAGGGAAATAAAATAATTTACGATCAGTTTGCAGATAAAGAATTAAGATATCGTCAGCGTTATATTGATCTTGTCGTCAATCCGGATGTTAAAGATGTATTTATTAAGCGATCAAAGATTGTTTCCTCAATCAGAAATTATCTTGATAATAAAGGATATCTTGAAGTTGAAACACCAGTGCTTCAGCCATTATATGGTGGGGCTTCTGCCAGACCATTTGTAACTCATCACAATACTCTGGATGTCGATTTATTTCTCAGGATCGCAGATGAGCTTTACCTGAAACGATTAGTCGTTGGAGGATTTGATGGTGTTTATGAAATTTCAAAAGACTTTAGAAATGAAGGGATGGATAGAACACACAATCCTGAATTTACTATGCTCGAACTTTACGTTGCCTACAAAGATTACAATTGGATGATGAATCTGGTTGAAGAATTATTTGAACATATTTGCACCAAAGTTTTCGGAAGTCTTGAATTTACATTTGAAGAGAAGCTAATTAATTTTAAAAGAC
>CAZLJI010000197.1:0-5386 GCA_964559565.1 uncultured Ignavibacteriaceae bacterium
CAATAATATCACTCACTTTAACATCGTTATAATTGGCGATATTCAATCCACACTCGTAACCTGCATCAACTTCACGAACATCATCTTTAAATCGCTTTAATGTTCCTATGTCACCTTCGTAAATTACGATTCCCTCTCTGATCAAACGAATTTTATTGCTTCGTGCAATTTTTCCTTCAAGGACGTAGCAGCCTGCAACTGTTCCAAATTTTGGTACCTTGAATATATCTCTTACTTCAAGCGTAGCTGTTACTTCTTCAGATATAATTGGAGATAATAATCCTTCAAGAGCAGATTTAACTTCGTTGATAGCATTATAAATTACGCTGTAAAGACGAATATCGACAAGCTGTTTTTCAGCAAGTTTTCTTGCATTAAGATTTGGTCTAACATGAAAACCGATAATTATCGCTCTTGAAGCATCAGCAAGAAGAACATCACTTTCTGATATTCCTCCAACTCCTTTATGAATTACGTTAATTTTGACTTCCTCGGTTGAAAGTTTAAGTAAAGAATCCGACAACGCTTCTACGGACCCATCAACATCACCTTTTACAATAAGTGGAAGTTCTTTAACTCCGCCAATACTAATCTGTTTAGCAACTTCATCAAGTGTAAGATGATGAATTTGTTTTTGATCCTGTTCACGTTTTAACTGTTGTCTTTTTATTCCGATATCTCTTGCAACTCTTTCAGATTCAACAACAACAAAAGAATCACCTGCCTGTGGTGGACCTTCAAAACCAAGCACCATAACTGGTGTTGCTGGTGGAGCTTCAATTACTTTATTTCCTCTTTCATCAAACATCGCACGAACCTTTCCCTGGTAAATACCTGCTATAAAAGGATCGCCAATTTTTAATGTGCCTTTCTGAACTAAAATTGTTCCGGTTATTCCCTTTCCTTTATCAAGCTCAGATTCAACCACAACACCACGAGCTAATCTATCAGGATTTGCTTTAAGATCCAGAATTTCAGCTTCAAGTACAATTTTTTCCAAAAGCTGATCTACTTTTGTCCCGAGCTTTGCAGATATTTCTACAGATTGATACTTGCCGCCCCATTCTTCAACAAGAATGTTTCTGTCTGCAAGCTGCTGTTTTAATCTTTCTGCATTAGCACCCGGCTTATCTATTTTATTAATCGCAACAACAATTGGAACACCAGCAGCCTGTGCATGGTTTATAGCCTCAATTGTCTGCGGCATTACTGCATCATCTGCAGCAACTACCAGCACAACAATATCTGTCAACTGTGCACCGCGGGCACGCATTGCAGTAAAAGCTTCATGACCGGGGGTATCAAGAAAAGTTATTGAACGTCCATTATCAAGAACAACTTTATAAGCACCTATATGCTGTGTAATTCCGCCGGACTCACCTGCCACAACATTTGTTCTTCTTATGTAATCAAGAAGAGATGTTTTTCCGTGATCTACGTGACCCATAATTGTAACAACCGGCGGGCGTGACTGCAATTCTTCAACTTCATCATCAGAATCCTCAACGGCATCAGATGTATATTCCTCCTGAAGTTCAATATCAAATTCAAATTCGTCTGCTACAAGAGTAATGGTTTCAACATCAAGTCTTTGATTAATGGATACCATCAATCCAAGTTCTATACATTTAGTAATAACATCACTGACAGGGACGTTCATAAGATTTGCAAGTTCGCTGACTGAGATATACTCGTTCACTTTTAATAACTTACCTGCAATCGATTTTTCCTCAAGCCTTCTCTCTTCAAGTGCTTCTCTCTCTTTTCTTTTTCTTTTCCTTGCACTCGCGCGGCCTGGTGCAGAAGCATCATCCATACTCATCAATGTTTTTCTGATGGCTTCCTTTACTTCGCGTTCATCAACTTCAAATCGTCTGACTCGCTTCTTCTTTTTGGCTTCCGGAGTATCTTCGACAGCCCCTTCAGCTTTTTTCTTTCTTATTCTTGGCTTGCGTTTCTTCTTAACGACTTCTTCTTTTTCGCCTTCGGGTTTAGTCACATCAGTTTCAGTTTTTGCCGGCTCCTTCTTCTTCTTTTCATCAAGATCCATTTTACCGATTACTTTTAATCCTTTTGCTTTCGGTATTCTGCTTTCTTTTTCCTTATCATCTTTAGCTTCTGAAACCGATTCAGCATTATCAGATGACTTCTCCTCCACAGGCGGTTGGATTAGTTTCTCAGATTCAATCTGAGCAACTTCTTCAACTGCTTTTTCGGTTGCTTTTATAATTGATTCAGGCTCTACAGATTCTACTGCTGGTGGAGCTTCCTTAACTTCTACCTCTTTGCCTTCGTCCTTAGCATCCTTAATGGCCCTCTCTGCTCGTTTCTGATGAAACTCTGCTAACTTCTTATAATGATGCTGGGCCTTTTCAATTTCTTTTTTGTAGTGAACATGTATGGCTTCAATCATACCATCTTCAAGTAAAGACATATGGTTCTTTACTTTAAATCCTTTGCTGTTTAGAAACTCTACAAGAGAGTCGGCAGAAAGATTGTACTCAGTAGCTAGTTTATAAATTCTTGTCTTTTTTTCTTTAGTATCAGCCATAAATGTATTTAGGTGTTATTATTCTTCTTCCTCAAATTGAGCTTTAAGAAGTTCAATTATACTATTAGCTTTTTCCTCATCGAATCCTTCTATTTCCATAAGTTTCTCTACACCTGCAGTCAATACTTCCAATGCAGTATCATATCGATTATTTATTAATGTATTATAAACTTCCTCGCCGAGTTCTTCCTTCAAATCAATAAGCTCGATATCTTCATCATACTCTTCAAATGCTTTTTCTTCACGCAGAACATCTATTTCATAGCCGGTTAATTTCATTGCAAGACGAATGTTAACACCGTTTCTTCCGACAATTAAGGATATCTGATCTGAGTCGGCAGAAACAGTTGCTTTCTTTGCTTCTTCATCAACTTCAACCTGTTTTATTTTTGCCGGAGCCAATGATCTCTGAATGTACAAAGTCGGGTCGTCGGTGAAATTCACTACATCTATATTTTCATTACTCAACTCTCTTACAATCGCGTGAATTCTTACTCCTTTCATACCAACGCAAGCACCAACTGCATCAATACGCGAATCCTGCGATTCAACTGCTATCTTTGCTCTTTCACCGGGTTCTCGTGCAATTCCTTTAATTTCAATAATGCCATCATAGATTTCAGGGATTTCAATTTCAAATAATCTTCTTAAAAACATGTTATCTGCTCTTGAAACAATAATCTGTGGACCACTCCCACTTTTCCTGACTTCCTTAACAATCGCCCTGATTGTTTCTCCCTTTTTATATTTTTCATAAGGAATCTGCTCATCACGGGGAAGCATCAGCTCATTTTTATTATGATTAATAAGAATATCGTTTTTCCTGATCTGATAAATATCACCAACTACAATTTCGCCAACAAGTTCTTTGTACTCGTTATAGACGATATCTTTTTCTAACTCTCTTATTTTTTGATTAAGGAGCTGTTTTGCGAGTGTTACTAACCTCCTGCCAAGTGAATCCATTTGAATCTTTTCAACGTAGTCTTCCCCAACCTCAAGTCCATCTTCGTTTCCTTTTCGATTAACTTCCTCAATGCTTATCTGCGTACCGGGATCAGTAACTTCATCGACTATTTGTCTTTCCAGATACATTTCTATATCGCCCCGGTCTGTATTAAAAACAACATCGCATCGTGCTTCTTCGCCAAATTTTTTCCTGACTAAAAGAGTAAATACCTCTTCAAGAATTCCTGCAAGCACATCTTTATCGATGCTTTTCATTTTTACAATATCGGCGAAAGATTCAACAATTTCGCGATTCATTTAAGTGTATCTCCTTTAATTAAAACTTACTAATACTTTTGCTTTTATAATGTCCGGAAATTTTATTTTTATTTCTTTGTTTGATTGAAAAGTAAGAACTTCGTCTTCAATTGAAACCAGCCGGCCTTTGAATGTTGATGATGTTCCGGAAACATTTTCGCCGGAGGCGGATTCACCTTTGGCGGAAAATTCAATTTCAAATAACCTATTCAGATGTTTTGGATATTGTTTCAAATAAAGTAACGGTCTATCCACACCCGGTGACGAAACATCCAGACGATAAGATTTTAGTAACTCATTCTCATCAATCTGTTTGCTTATTTCTCTACTGACCAACGCACATTCATCTGCAGTAATATTTATCTCACCGTCAATGAAAACTTCAATCACCCTGCTGGATTCTGAGCCACGAACTATCAAATCTATAAGTAATAGATTATTCTGTTCAGCAACCAGCTGAGCAATTTCCCGGATATTTTCAAAATTCTGATTCATACAAACAAAAATCGCCCAAAAAGGGCGAATAAGGACAGCCAAAGATAAACTTATTTAAGCAATTACCAAAGCAACTTTACCGCACCTTAATTTGAGGGTGTATTGGAAGAAATATTTCCTTTTCTCTCTGTTTTTTGTTGAATTCCAGCTTCTTGCTTCTTTTTCTTCCTTTCATAATTGCTGCTAAAGATTAATCCAATCACTAATCCCAAAACAAAAATGACCACTATCATCACTATTAATGGTGCCTGAACTGCCCAGAACAAAAACTTTAGCTCGGTTGTAATGGTATTTTGAGAAGCAATTATAGCAACCAATAAAAAGAGAATTGATATAAATATTATTTTAACTCGCATGTCAACCTCATTAAATAAAATTTAGCTGTATAAATATAGATAATTATCGTGTGCGATAAACGCAGATCATGATCGGTTTAAATGGCAAAATTTGAACAATAAGAAAGAGATGACATCTTTGCACAATACTTTTAAGGGGACTAAAAGAAGTCATCTCTAAAATAAAAAAGGCGACTCATCTGAATCGCCTTTGAAGAACTGGTTGCACAGAATAGTATTCTGTGCTACAGAAAAATATTATTACTTCATTAATAACATTTTCTTCGTTTCAACAAAAGTTCCGCTTTGTCCGTTTACTTTCAATTGGTATACATAAGTACCTGATGGTAAATTGCTTGCATCAAAATTAAAACGATGATAGCCAGCTTCAAGAGTTTGGTTAACAAGACTTCCAACTAACTCGCCGATAATGCTGTAAACTTGAATCGAAACATTGCTTGCCTGCGGAATTGAGAATTCAATTGTTGTAGATGGATTAAACGGATTGGGGTAGTTCTGCATCAGTGCAAAATTCTTTGGTGCACCAACTTCTGCAAATACTTCATTGCTGTATTCAATAGTTCCGTCAAAATCGATTTGTTTTAATCGATAGCTGTATGAACCCATCGAAAGATTCATATCTGCAAACGAGTAGCTCATTCTTTCAGTTGTCGTTCCGAAACCAGGAACGAAGCCAACTTCAATCCATCTTTCATCGAGAGGAGTTTTTCTTTCAACT
>CAZLJI010000198.1:0-5383 GCA_964559565.1 uncultured Ignavibacteriaceae bacterium
ATTCGGATAATTCTGTTCGAGGTTAAAATTATTAGCTACTATATCATCATCAACTCCGACAACTAATATCTCCGAAGTAAAATGATAATATTGTGCAGTTATGCTTGGAGGATGTATTCCCCAACCGTTAGCAGTACTTGCTGGCATTGGATCGCCTTGCATAGCAAGATGAACTGTGATTATATCATCATCCGGAACTGGTGCAACCGGGGCAATTGGAACAATACTAACATGTCTGAAATCTAGAGGCGGAGTGGCTGTTGGTGTGAATTGTTCTGGAACCGACCAAGTTTCACCACCGTCAGAGCTATACATAAACATCCCACGGAAAAAAGCAGTAGAGTCTGCGCTGGAAGTGCCTGGATAATATTCACCAGTTGTTGCCTGGAAAGCAAGCAATAAATAATCAGGCAACTGTGTACGACCAATTACCGGTCTTCCCATATTCCACATAACATCAGCAACACCATAATTTGGATAGAAAGGAACATTGTTTGAATCAGCAATTACTGTGGGTACACCGCCATTTAAACTTTGTCGCCAGAATCGAATATCGGATTCTCTACCAGGATAGTAGGTTCCAGCATCGGTTTGCCACCCTGCTTCAAAAACAACACAAGCTTCTTCACCAACATAATTTACGTTTACGCCTCTGATTGGCCCGTAGATATCACCAGGTACACCAGGATCAGGAATAGCTTCGAATATTTTAACCGGTGTTGTCCATGTTAAACCATTATCTGTTGATTCAATAAAAGATACATCACCATCATTTCCAATTCCACCAATCCAAGCTAATCCAACTTTTCCACCATCAGAAAAATTTAAAGAATGAGTTTCGGCCTGATCTCCATTAAATGGCTGCCAACCAGAATAAACACCACCACTCAAAGTATTAACATAAAAACTATCTCCACCATTAACTGATGAAGCCATAACGATATCATCGCTCGCATTTATTGCAAGTAATGGCCATATCGGATCACCATTATTAAATGGAGCTCCAGGTGTTGCATAATTTGTAAAACTATATTCAAAAGCTGAATTATCAATAAATATAGTAGATCTTGTTGGTGTTTCAGCGTTATTATGATTTGCTATAACTGCAGCACCTGTTGAGGTTCCAATTATTGAAGGGAAACCTGAACGACCTGTGGTACCATTATTTACTGGTACACCACCTAACTCAAACCAGTTTGCACCACCATCAGTGGAACCAAAATATAAACATGTTCTGTCTGCCCATGCATTATCACAAACACTTGAGTATGTAAAGGTTGCGTGAACATAGCCCGGATTAGTCAGATCATACCAAATCTGTTGGGTTGATCCGTTCGACTGCAAATCATAACCTGATTGTCTATTGGTAATGTTGTTTACAGTCCAAATGAGACTTCCAGAATTAACTGGACCAAAAGATACTGGTTCAGCAGTAAAAGCATCGACTTCAACAGGCTGACCCATTTCGATGCCGGAAACGACAGTCTTGGGTTCAACTCTGGATCGAGCATCCTGAGCGAGGGTTACACTGAACCCTATTAAAAGAACAGTAATGAGTAAAGCAGTAAGTTTATACATGCTACTCTCCTTTTATTTATTTATAGATGAATTAATTAAGAAAGATTTCTTCGACAAATCTTTTAAAATTTGTAAAATATTGAGATCTATAGCCGTTAATCTTGAAAATTTATTAAAATACTCAGTCAAAATAACACTCCATATTTTCTCAGTCAAGCGATACATTACGAATTATTTTCTGGTTTCGAAATAAGCTTTTTTAATAAAAATGTCAAGAGATTGATTTTTCCGTTAAAATTAAATGCAAACCGTGTAAATATCTTTTATACCTTCTATCGTGGAAATAGAGTTCTTCAATTCTTCGTTTATCTCACTATCTATATTTACAATTGTTAATGCGTAATCTCCTTCTGATTTTCTGCCGAGAGAAAGACTTGCGATATTAATATTTGAACGCGATAATTCCATGCTGACAGTTGCAAGCATACCCGGTTTATCAATGTTTCTGTAGATTAATATATTGCCTTCAGGTTTGAACTCAACCGGATAATTATTTATTTCAACTATTCGCAACTCATTGCTTCCGAATACTGTACCAGAGAATTTCCATTCCTCTGAGTTAGTTAAAATTGAAACTTCGACCAGGTTAAGGTAATCCCGATGATCAGTCGAAATAATTTCTTCGAGAACAATACCCATTTCTTCAGCTAGTAGTGGTGCATTGATATAGTTAACTGTCGAATCCATTTCTTCAGAAAGAAATCCTTTAAGCAATGCTGTTGATAATAATTTTGCAGAACTGCGAAACAACTCGCCCTTAAAACTTATAGTAAGCTTTTGCAGTGAGTCCTTCCTGATCTGTGAAAGAATTTTTCCCTGCACTTCAGCAAGCTTTATAAATGCTTTAAGATTTTCATTTGATATATCCTTGATTGCAGATGCATTCACAGATCCAGCAGTAAAACCATTACTAAAATATTCGACCATCTGTTCTGCAATTTGAACTGCAACCTTTTGTTGAGCTTCTTCGGTTGATGCACCAAGATGCGGTGTACTTACAACAGCAGGATGTTGAATTAATCCAAGACTAAAGTCAGGCGGCTCTTCCTCAAAAACATCAAGACCAGCAGCCGCAACTTTCCCATCCTTCAATGCTTTTAACAAATCTTTCTCATTAACTATTCCACCCCGAGCACAGTTTATTATCACGACGCCCGTTTTACATTTTGTGAGTTCATTGTAGGAGACCAAATATTTAGTTCGATCATTCAGAGGGGTGTGAACGGAGATAACATCAGCATTCTTCCAGATTTCATCAAGTGAAACAAGCTGTATATCCAAATCAGATACAGCCTCGGCAGCAACAAGTGGATCGAAGGAAATTATTTTCATCCTGAATGCTTTTGCTCTGATCGCAACTTCTTTGCCTATCTTGCCAAGCCCGATTAATCCGAGAGTCTTACCAAATAATTCTGATCCCTGAAATCTTTTTCTATCCCATTTTTTCAGATGGAGAGAAATATTCGCCTGAGGAATTTTTCTTGATGCAGCCAGCATAAGAGCCATTGTATGTTCAGCAGCAGAGATCGTGTTTCCGCCGGGAGTATTCATTACAAGTATTCCTTTACGCGTTGCTGACTTGATATCAATATTATCAACACCAGCACCCGCTCTGCCAATCACTTCCATGTTTTGCATCTTCTCAATTAATTCAGCATCAACTTGAGTAGAGCTTCTTACAACCAAACCATTGTAATCAGTTATAACATTTATTAATTCATCTCTTGAATAATTAGTTTTGTAGTCAACATCAAATCCAGCAGACTTAAGAATTTCCGTGCATTTTTCATCAACGGAATCACTGATCAGGATTTTTTTCATCGAGTAGCAATTATTTTTTTTGCGTAATTAAGACTTAAAGTGCTGCGTTAAGTTTTTCAACTATTTTACTTTTGGGAACTGCCCCAATTATAGTGTCTTTAAGTTTGCCATCTTTAAATAGCAGCAATGTAGGTATGCTTCGCACTCCAAATTTAATTGAGGTTTGCTGATTTGAATCAACATCAAGTTTTCCGATTTTAACTTTGCCTTCATATTCTGTGGCTAATTCTTCAACGATAGGCGCAATCAATTTACAGGGTCCGCACCAAACAGCCCAGAAATCTATAAGCACTGGTTTATCAGATTTAATTACTTCAGCTTCAAAGTTATCATCTGTAATTTCAACTGGTTTCATTTTAGAAATCCTTTTAGCTAATAAGTTATATTATATTTTTTTACCGGTGTAACTAACTACATCCTCACCGCCATCTGCATTTATCATTCCTCCGCTAATCCATTCGCCTCCGTCTCTGCATAAAAGAGAAATAATTTTTGCAACGTCTTCAGGTGTAGTTAGTCTTCCCCTTGGGTTTTTTGTCTCTGCAACTTTGATCATTTCTTCGTTCCCTGGAATTTTCCGGAGCGCTGGCGTATCTGTTACTCCTGCCATAATAGAAGTAACACCAGCATCCATATGACCAAGTTCAATTGCTAATTGTCTTACATGAGATTCGAGTGAAGCCTTTGCAGCCGATACGGCTCCATAATAAGGAATAGCTGTATGCCCTCCCGAACTTGTCATAGCAAATATTCTTGATTTTTTTGCAAGAAGTTTTGCCATATAAATTTCCTGCACCCAATAAACTAATGAATGTGCCATTACATCCAATGTCATCTCCATTTGAGCATGAGTAATTGGCTGTTCGTCATTTTTTGGTACAAAGCTTTTCAATGTGCCAAAAGCTAATGAATGCATAATTACTTTGATGACAGATTCGCCATTTAATTTAGCTTTAAGCTCAGTTACAATTTCAGTTCTCTTAAACTGATCTGCTGCATTTACATTATAGAACCAGGCTTCTCTTCCACTGGATTTAATATGATTTATAATCTTTTCCACGTTAGGCATTGTCGCCTGACGATCAAGGTGGATTCCAATAATATTATAACCGTCTTCAGCAAGTTTCATTGCAGCAGCACCGCCAAAACCTGATGAAGCACCTAAAATTACAGCCCAGTACTTTTTATTTTCTTCTTTATCCATGGATGATGAAATAATGATTTAATAGTTGATGTAATAATACAAAATCGGTGAAAGTCTCACAAATAAGTTAAGGAATGGTAGTCCTAAATAACAATAGTTATTTGGGGTTCAATAGAAAAGAATCTTCACCAAACAATTCAGTTAATTGATCAAAGAGCTCAGTTGATAAATTTACTCTATGATTTTTCAATGCGTAAACAGAGCTTCTGCTTCCGTTTGTAAAAAGCTGAATGAATACGGGAGTTTTTCCGGAATATTTCTCAAGTAGAGGTTGAAGTTCGAGTAATTTTTCAGGAGGCACTTTTTCTTTAACGATATTGATTCTGATTCCGCCAGCCAATTCATTTCTTGCAACATCAATCGGCAATAATTTGTTTACATGCATCTTCACCTGATCGCCGCTGCTTTCCAGATTACCAATCACAAATACCGGCTCTTCCTTCTGAACATATTTTCCATAATCAGCATACACTTTCGAAAACATCAAACACTCACACGAACCGGTGAAATCATCAATAGTAAAGAATGCCATCTGCTTGTTAGATTTATCAATCTTTGTTCTGATGTCAGTAATCACTCCACAAGCACGAACATTCTCAATTTCTTCGTTCTCTTCAACTTCGCCGATATGGAAATTTGCAAACGATTTATACTCAACTTCATATTTTCTTAACGGATGTCCTGTGACATAAAAGCCAACCACTTCACGCTCCTTAGCAAGTCTTTCTTTTTCAATCCAAGGTTCAGCGGGAATCAGAGATGGTTCGGGGACAGTGATTT
>CAZLJI010000199.1:0-5359 GCA_964559565.1 uncultured Ignavibacteriaceae bacterium
AAGAAAATGCCAGATTTCCCGTCCTCTATATGCATGACGGACAGAAAATTGTTGATCCCACCACATCAACTTTTCAGGTTGATTGGCAGATTGATGAATCAGCCGACAGTCTTATACTCAAAGACCTTATTGAGCCCATAATTATCGTTGGCATTTATAATACACCCGATAGAAACAAGGAATATTCGGACGATGAGCTCGGGTTATTGTATATGAAATTTATTGCTGATTCTCTAAAACCCTTCATCGATAGAAACTACAGGACGAAACCAGATAGGATGAGCACAGCAAATGGTGGCGGCTCATTAGCTGGTTTGATTTCATTCATGCTGATGTGGGAATATTCAGAAATATTTTCTAAAGCTATTTGTTTTTCCCCGGCATTCAAGATTGACCAATACGATTTTGTGGATAATGTTAAATCTTATAAAGGGAACTTGAAGCAGTTTCAATTATTTATAAACAATGGTGATAATGAGCTTGATTCAATGTTACAGCCGGGAGTTGTTGACATGCTGAAAGTTTTAAAACAGCAGGGATATATCGAAGGCGATCATTTTTACTTTCACAGAGGTAAAAATTCATTACATAGTGAGAGAGATTGGGCTAAAAATATTTGGCGAGCATTAATTTTTCTCTTCGGAACTGAAAAAGGCAGAAGCTTACTTTAACTTCTTCTCGAAGTGCTGATAATCTTTCAGACTTTTCCATTCACCGCCCCATTGCCAGCCTCGCTTTTTAAATTCATTAACAAGCTCTGAATTTGATATGATAGTTCCGGCTTTGGTTGTATCGTAGATACAATTTTCCGGTAAACTATTACCGTTCTTTATGTATGGATTTAAAGCAGGATTTATATCGATTGCCAATCCAGCTGCATGATTGGAAATTACTCTAGAACCTGAAATAAATCTATAATTAAACGCCGATGTGTTGTTATCCTTCATTGATTTTTCATCTGACCAACCATATTTACTTATTGGGACTACTTTTCCAACCGGAAAACGTGATTCTCGGATAAGCTCAAAAATTTCTATAATGTCAAGCACTACATCTTTGTGAACCACCAATTGTCCCTTGTGAAGCTTTTCATCAAAACCATAATAATAAACATCAACGAGACGAAGATTTTCCAGAATACTATTGGGAATTGATATTCCGGCAACTGCTTCCTCAAAATCTATATTAGAATCAATGACAAAACCTTGCTCTTCATCCTGACTTAGGACATTCTTACCATTTGTTGCAGGTAAAATGAAGAGCAATAATATTAAAGCTTGAAAAAGTATTTTTCTGGTAATAGTCATCTGGCTAAAAATAATTTTGGTTTTACTTGATTTTAATGACAAAAGTAAAGCCTCATTTCTTTAAATCATAGGATAAAATTATTACGCATTGAGAAGATGACAAATATTATGGATATATTTCGCCGTCAAAAATTTAAAAAGGATAAAAATGCAAAAATTATTATTAGTGTTTTTTGTAATTATAACTGCAGTATTATTTGGCTGCAATAAAAGTCCGGAAGTAGTAACTCTTGAATCGGGATTGCAGTATATGGACGATTCTCTTGGGACAGGCAGAGAGGCAAAAGAGAGTGACCTTGTCTCAATTCACTTTAAAGGCTGGATGGTGCCAAAGGATACTGCTTCAGAATTGTTTTCAGATTGGTCAACTGACCAAAGCAAGAGTTCTCTTTCGCTAGGTGATTCTAAAATGAGGAATCAACCAATAAAATTTATTCTTAACACCGGTTCATTCATTAAAGGTACCGATGAAGGTATAGTTGGAATGAAGACAGGCGGTATTAGAACAATGATCATTCCTGCAAAACTTGCTTACGGAGATGCTGGAGTCGGTTTTATTCCTCCTAACACTGACTTAAAAGTTATTGTTGAGCTTTTAGAAGTTAAAGACAGGGTAGTTGCAGAAATGTGGAAAGTAGATTCGACATTATTTAAAACTACTGCGAGCGGACTTAAGTATGCAATTATCAGTCAGGGAGAAGGTCCTGCAGTAGAAGCGGGTAAAGTAGTTACTGTTCATTATTCAGGTTATCTCCAGAATGGAACAATGTTCGATAGTTCAGTTGAAAGAGATGAACCAATAATGTTTGTTGTTGGACAGGGTCAGGTAATTCCAGGATGGGATGAGGGTATGCAGCTTCTGAAAAAAGGTGATAAAGCAAGATTTATTGTCCCGCCACAGCTGGGTTATGGTGAGATGGTACTTGAAAAAATACCTGTTAACTCAACGCTGATTTTTGATACCGAAGTGATTGATATTAAGTAGGATTATGCATTAGTGCATGGTTGCATGGAATTCATGCAATCATGCATCAATGCAATCATTAAAACGCTTGTAATTTACTTTCTATTCTGCAATTCCCACAGCTTAATGTAATTCATCATTGTGCTTACGGAATGAAGCAGTGAGATTATCAATCCATATACTCCATCTTTAAAACCCCGCCTGATAAAAAAGAATGCAAAAAATGCTGAGACTGTATGCGAAAAAATCGTCCACGTGCTAACTGTTTTCTTCTTTTTGAATAGCTCCTGAGCTTTTAGACTGGTGTAGATGTTTATTTTTGCGAGATAGTCCTCGAATGAAGAGAATGTAAAATGCAGCATGGGATTCTTTAGTGTTCCAAAATTGCCTTCAGTAACAAATTTTTCGTGGACAAGTCTTTCATCCAGATCAGTCTTATCCTTTTTGAATAGTCTAAGTTGATAATCTTTTTCCCAGCCGCAGCTAGTAATTTCTTTATTCATCAAAAAGTTTTTTCTTCTAATTTTGAATCCGGAAAAATCCCCTGATGACAGATTTAGAATTTCTTCTTTAAGTTCCGGTGTAATTCTTTCATCTGCATCGAGACTTAATACCCATTTGTTGGCTGCAAGACTTAATGCATATCGCTTTTGAGGTACATAACCTTCCCACTTTCTAATAAATATTTTATCAGTGAACTGCTTCGCTAATTCAACTGTTTTATCAGTGCTTTCGGAATCAACAACAATTATTTCATCGGCCCAGGATACACTTTTCAGGCAGTCAGAAATATTTTTCTCTTCATTTTTAGTGATTACTGTTACGGATATTTTATTCATAAAAATATTTTTATTGGAAAGAATGATTCAAATATAAAACTTTATAAGGCTTAAAGCCTGAGAATAATAACCGCCACCAAATAGATTCAAGTGATTCAGCACGTGATAAAGCTTATATATATTCTCCCGGTAATCTTCATTGTATGCACGATAAAACTCAGAGCTAAAGCCACCGAAAAGTTTCGTCATTCCAAGGTCGGCTTCTCTGTGACCATAATAAACTGCGGGATCTATCAATACTGCATTTCCATTTTCATCAACCATATAATTCCCACTCCAAAGATCGCCGTGCAATAAGGATGGTTTTTCTGTTGACCCGCCAATTATTTCTTCGATTTTATTCTCGAGTTTTGATACTCCTTTTCTCAATGTATCTGTCGAATTACCAAGTTTTTCAGCAAGCTGAAGCTGAAATAAAATTCTCTTGTTGAAATAAAAACTTACCCAATCGTTTTTTTCCTTTTCATCAGGAATATTTATCTGTGGATTAGACCCAATAAAATTATCCTCAAAAAATCCGAATTCGTTTGAAGTGTATTTGTGCATTTCAGCAAACCTGCGTCCAAAATCCTCGAAGAAATTTTTCTTCCTGCTGCCTGTAGAAATGAATTCAAGCAGTATATAATCGTCATTAAAACTCAAAACTTCAGGTACTCTTAAAGTGTTGGCTTTTGATAATTCTTTTAATCCATTTGCCTCTTTAATAAACATATCGTTCGAGGCAGATGAATTATACTTCAAAAAGAAATTTGAACCATTATCCGTGGTAAATTTAAACGCATCACTAATACATCCTCCCGAAAGGGAATTGAAGCTTTTAATTTTACTGCCAAGCTTTTTTTCAATTCTCGCTTTTATTTTCTCTTCTGATCTCATCTTCAACTTTGGTAAGTAATCCTTCAACTGAATCTTCAAGAATATCCAGAACGTTTTCAAATCCATCACTGCCGCTGTAATAAGGATCGGGAACTTCGTCAACTTTTATTTTATTCCCGAAGCTCACCATCTTAAAAACTTTTTCATTGTACTTGTTCTTCTTATCCAGAGAAGTTATCTCAAAGTAATTGTCATCATCCATTGTTACTATGTAATCGAAATGTTCAAAATCTTCTTCTGCATTAAATTGTCTTGCACGACTGTCGAGCTCATATCCTCGTTTCGAAGCGTGGTTAATCATTCTTTGATCAGGCAATTCACCAGTATGGTAATCTAAAGTACCGGCAGAATCAATTTCAACTTTGCTGTCCAGACCTCTTATCTCAGACTGTTTTTTTGCGATACCTTCTGCTGCAGGAGATCTGCAAATGTTTCCCATACAAACGAATAAAATCTTTTTCTTCATTAAGATATTTCTTCTCCGAATATTGTTACAACTAGTTTACGACTGCCAGCTTGATTCCGATGCTCACAAAGGTAAATTCCCTGCCAGGTTCCGAGATTTATCCTTCCACTTGTTATTGGGATTGATAACGAGCTGCCAATTAAAGTGGATTTTATGTGTGCCGGCATATCATCAGATCCTTCGGAATTGTGATCATACCACGGTTCATTTTCTTTAACAGTGCGACTAAAAAATTTTTCCATATCTGAGCGCACATCGGAATCGTAATTTTCATTTAGTGTTATTGATGCTGAAGTATGTTTGATTAAAATATGCATCAACCCGGATTTAATATTTTTTAATTCTGGTAACTGACTTGTTACTTCATCAGTCACAAGATGAAAACCTCGCCCACGTGGTTTTAGTGATATTTCTTTTTGATGCCAGGTCATTTTATTCGTTCAGCTTCAATATAAATGCTATTTGGAAACTTATAATCTTTTATGCCGAAGCATTTACCGAGGACTGTAACATTTGACCCTGCGGTGAGTGAAGAAGCTTTCTTTTCGGTTTCTTTGTTCATCAACAGACAGAAAAGTTGAAGTTCACTATTTCCAGTTTCCAGTTCAAGCAAACTTTTTTCTACTTCAAATTGAAAGAATGATTTTACTTTTCCTGAAAGCTCAATCTGCTTATTCAAATATTTTGAATCCGCTGATTTGATATCTGATATGTAACTGTTCACAATTTGCTCGGAAGTTACTTTCAAACTTCTATCCTTTAGAACAATAAAGAAAAGAACAAAAAGGATAAGTAGCAGCATTATCACATTTGCGTATTTCTTTTTCTTCTTTCTCAATTACTTCACACAGAGTTTTAATTTTAGTTGGCAAATTAATCCTTTAAAATAAAAAAGGCGAATCACGTG
>CAZLJI010000200.1:0-5333 GCA_964559565.1 uncultured Ignavibacteriaceae bacterium
TTCAAAACCGACAGGGGGAGGCAAAATTTAGCGAGAACCCCAAAAAAAGAAAATCTGATTTGTACCGCTAATTGAACTTCCAAGAGTAACGGCCGATAAATTAGCTTGAAATATACTCTCACTATCAATTGGACGCGCATCGGTTTCTAGCTCCTCGCTATAAGGCTCAGTGTAAATTTTAACCCAATCATCATAAGGAGGTATGGGGGCCGTTGACCAAGGACCATCACGAGCATCATAATTCTCTTGAGCATCAGATCTATGTTTTTGATATAACGTGCTACTTCCGATGTTATTAACAGCATCACCAAAATTCGAAACTTCTAAACTATCTGCTTTTCCGACGCTAGGCAACATCAAACTTCCAGCTAGAACTCCTATTCCAAGCCATCTTTTCAAGTTATTCCATAGGCCCATGTTATTATGTTACTACTAGGTAAGGACACTATATAAAGGTTTGGATATGCCCCTTATAGTCTCTTTTTTAACCCTATAAAGTATAAGAAATCTAGGCTTATTTGTCTTTCGGTATGCCTAATTCTGCCTAAGCATAGTTATATTTTCTTTTAACCCAGAAATAAAATAACCTGTCCAAGAGGCACTAAAATCAAATTCGGGATCTACCTGCCTATAACCCCCGAGCGGACCAAAAAGAGGATCCCAATAATATATTCGGTCCATATCAATCCAGGCAGCGATATCAGCATTCGTAATATTCAATTCTTGCCCACTAGACTCATTCCTAAACATCAAATCGCTCCACCTATATGTCTCATTATCCAAGCTACCACCGACGTCCGGAAGTGTAAGATTCCCTTCTTGATAAGAATATATCCAATAACCCCTATCTTTTTTCAATTTATCTTCTGCAGATTGCAATCCTAAAAACTTATATTTCTTATAGGTAGCAGAAGAACCGATTACGTCTCTATCCATATAAGCAACGTATTTCTGAAGCTTGCCTGCTTTTGTTGCATTCTTAAAAGATTCTGTTGCACCAGTTGTATTTGTGAAAGTTGCATTATCAAGGCTGGCGTTTACATCACTTGAATGTCCGATAAGATTCCAGCCAACTTTGAGCGCGATAGTCTTATTTGAGCCTGCTGTTTTGTTTTTCTCCAGCTTCAAGGAAACCATATTCCAGCCCGTTGAAACGGGAACAGCATGAGCATCTCTTACATGCTTTTCTATAGAATAATTAGCCGCACTTACGACAGGAGAACAAACAACTACCGAAGACAAAAAAGCTAAAGCAAGAGCTAGTGTTATCATAAAAAATCCTACGCCCATTATCGCCTCTTTTTTCGTCTTCATCTTATAAATATACACATTTTTATCGTTTATTAAGTTTTCTTTTCATCACCAATGATCAACGCTGAAGGTTATCACTTGATTATTGAATGATGTTTGATTAAAGCATAAAGCATTCTCTACTCCTGCGCCCCCGCATTCAACTCCATCCCTCATAATCTTTCTAAGCAAAGCAGGATAGCTTTTGTCATAAGTTGTGTTGGTAAGAGTTATGTTTGCGGAAATATTAAGCTCTTCAAGATCTCCTGAAACATCTACGAAAGCCCAATCTTTTCCTATTTGTATAGGATAACCCTCTCCGAATCTTAAGTTTCCTTCAACATCATTAGAGAATTCTCTAAATTCAATGTTTCCATAAGAATTATTGTAGACAAGCTTGTTTCCTGTTCCAGAATTATACTCAACTTCTAGATTAGCATTTGAGTAACACTCCAGATTAGTGAAGATGTTATCCGAACTTAAATAAATATAGACCCCGTAATTATTCTCCGCCATAGATAAATCGGAGAGATTATTATTCAATACCTGTGATAAAATCAAACCGCTACCCGCATTATGATTAGCAATTACCTTAGTCAGGGTATTATTATCTGAGCCAGGTTCTAGAAGAATCCCATCAAATCCATTAGAATTGGAAGTTATATTTGTTAATTGATTATTTTTAGATCCGGTTAAATAAATTCCCAGTTGCCCATTATTGCTAGAATTTACGTTTCTCAGGTTATTTCCCGAACTAGATTCAATATAAACCCCAGACCCGCCAGAATGGGAAGTAGTAATATCAGTTAAGGTATTATTTGAACTTGAATCAAAAATATAAAGGCCACGATAGATCATATCGGCAGAGCTAAAATTAGTTAGAGTATTATTCTCCCCACCCCGGATAAGAGCCCCGTAATTAATATCAGAACTACTATCTATATCCTTTAAGTTATTAAAAGAGCTATAAAATAAATAGATTGCTGCTACATTATTCCTTGAAACTATACCCGTTAAATTGTTATTTAAACAATAACTCATGTAAATCCCTTCCTGAATATTGTCTTCTAATATCAAATCTATTAAGGTATTATTATTTGAATCGTAAAAAGCAATCCCAGTTCGATTATTCTTAATTGAATTAATATTTCTTAGCGTATTATTATGAGAAGTAAATATATTTAATCCATTTCGGGAGTTATTGTAAATAGCCATATTTTCAAGATTACTATCTCTAAGAGATATTAAAACAGAACCATAATAAAATTCACTAAGATTCATATTTTTGAGAGTTAAATTTTCCCTATTATCCACATATACTCCGTAACCTATTGAAAAAGGTTTATTGCCCCTCAAGGAATAATTATTACCCTCAACCACAACATTATCCGCCGTAATATTAATTCCAGTCCCCATAAAATTCGAATTTTCAAGGAGGTAAAGCGTTTTGCCTGTTGCATTCATCTGTATTCCTGTTGCAGAGCTGAAATTTCCGCCGATGCGATTATTGTCGCTTGTGCCATAAATTTTTACATCTACCCCATTTCCGGAGTTGCTAATATTTTTTGAAGAGATATTGATATTATTAGAATTATAAAGCTCAATACCATTAGTTCCAGAAAGATTGATAATATTATTCTCAAGAGTATTATCAGAACTAAGCCATATAGAAATTCCAGATGCTGTTGAAGAATTTCGAACAGAATTTTCCTTAAATCGATTGTTATTAGCATTGCTTATAACATAAATTCCATATTGACCGCTGTTATTCATAGAATTATTAGTGATATTGTTGTATCCTCCCCCGCTCAAATATATGTTTGTTATGAAGTTTGAATCAAAAACATTATTTTCAATCTCGGTATTTAGTACTGAAGAAAGAATAGCACCATGCCAAGAATTTTGATTCGCGGTATTATCCAGCATAGAGATATTATTTCCGCCCGATAAATAAAATCCATAATCGTTTAAATTAGCAGTATTATTAAATACGAGAGTGTTACTCCCTGCTGAAAGATACAAGCCCGTATTAGAATTGTTATTAAAGATATTATGGGCTATCTCATTTCCGGTAGAAGAGGAAGCATATACGGCGGAAAGACCATTATTGCTGATATTATTCTGATTAATCCGGTTATCATTAGCAGAAGTTATGCCCATACCATAATTAGTTCCACTAATGTGATTATTAATTACAAAGTTATTATGGCACCCATTTGAAATACTTATCCCGGTAGAAGCAGTTCCGCTAATCGAATTATTCAAAATAGTATTATATTGAGAATTTGTGACTAAATAAATTCCTGTGGCCCGATTAGAAGAAAGATTACTATTGATGACGGTATTATTATTACTGGAAATAAATTCTATTCCATATTGAAAATCTGTAACTGTAAGATTTGTTATGTATGTCAGATTATAATCTCTTACATAAACCCCCATTTGCGTGACCGCATCTCTTCCATCAATCGCATTACCATCTCCGTTGATCGTAACATTATTCGCAGTGATATTTAAACCAGTATTTGCGAAATAGGAATCTTCAAGAAGATAAAGCGTATCGCCTTGGGAATTCATCTGAATTCCGGTTGCAGAAGAGAAGTTTCCGCCAATTCTATTATTATTTCCGCTTACAAGAACATCAACGCCGCTTCCAGAATTAGAAGCATTTTTTACCAATACAGAGGTATTACTTGTTCCAAGTTGGATTCCATATTGAATATTATTTAATAATTCTACATTTGAGATTATATGGCCACCGCCAGACCCGTTTTGTAGGGCATTTACACCAATAGTGTTATTTACAAATCTTACATTTGTAATATTGGCATATTTAGCTTGGGTAGTAATAAGAACACCTGCATTAGAACCGCTAATATTTACATTATAGAGGGTATTATTATCTGCAAAAAGGGATGTAGATGAAGAAATTACTACACCATATAGATTATTTTCTAAATTTGAATTCATTATACTAGAATCATTAGTTCTAAAAAGTAATAAACCATATTGAAATTTGCTTATATTTCTAAAATTATATATTTGAATATTTCTTTTATCCGTTGAATAAATACCTGTAGTAACGCCCGGAATATTGCTGGTAATTGAATATCCATTTCCATCAATAGTTATATTGTCTGTGCTAACATCGATTGCTGTTGTTCCAGTAAAATAAGAATCCTCAAGAAGATAAAGCGTCTTGCCTGCTGCGGCCATTTTTATACCTGTTGAAGAAGAGAAATTTCCGCCGATTCTTGTGTTATTACCCTCTATATAAACGTCCACGCCGCTTCCAGAGTCGCTTGCATTTAAAATAGAGATATTATTACCATAAGATCTAGTTCCGAGATACATTCCATATTGACCATTGGATTTCAAAGTTAGGTTATAGAAACTATTATTTTCTACCCCATAAGAAACTGCGCCATATAAATAAATACCTGCTCGCCCATTAAGACTCGAATTAATGTTATAGAAACTATTATTGCCCAGGCTACCCGCAGGATTTAGTTGGATACCATCCTGGTTATTTCCGAAAGCAGTTAGCCCCTCAACGCGATTATTCGTTGTCTTTACCTGAAAAAAAAGACCAATTGTATTAGAATTAAGAGTATTGTTAATCAGGGTATTAAAACCACCAAGATCTAAATTCGGGTTGTAGATTCCGCATCCATAAGTGTTATTATTAGCCGTATTATTTACAAGTAGATTATAAGAAGAACTATCAACTATTACAAAACCATATTGTTCATTAAAATTAGCAATATTGTCTGAGAAATTGTTATAATAACCCTTCTCTAGTACAAATCCGACTAGATTCGATTCTAAAGAAATGTTTCTCACTAAAGAAGCATTAGTCCTATTGAGATATACCCCTGCGGAGAAATTAGTTAGGTTGCCAATGTTCATAACCGTTATATTAATATTTGGGGTGGCAAATACTCCGAAATCAGTGCCACTACCATCTCCATCAATAGTATACCCATTTCCATCAAGAACAACATTGCTAGCATTAACAACAATACAGGTGCCATTAGTATTCA
>CAZLJI010000201.1:0-5321 GCA_964559565.1 uncultured Ignavibacteriaceae bacterium
TAATTGGGATGAATGGGCACAAAAAACTATTCCTGTTCCAATGCACGTCGGACACGAATATGTTGGAACTGTTGAAGCATTCGGAAGTAATGTTCACGATGTAAAAGTTGGTGAACTGGTAAGCGGTGAAGGACATATCGTTTGCGGAACGTGCAGAAACTGTCGAGAAGGTAGAGGTCATCTTTGTCCGAACACAAAAGGAGTTGGTGTGAATCGTCCGGGATGCTTTGCTGAGTATCTTGTAATTCCTGTTTCTAACCTATGGCATTGCGATCCAAAAATTTCGAAAGAAATTTTTTCAATTTTTGATCCACTTGGAAATGCAGTTCATACTGCTTTGTCTTTTAATGTTCTTGGTGAAGACGTTCTTATCACTGGAGCCGGACCAATTGGAATTATGGCTGCAGCAATTGTAAAGCATTCAGGTGCAAGAAATACCGTCATAACAGATATGAATCCATATCGATTGGAGCTTGCTAAAAAATTGGGAGTTACAAGAGCCGTCGACATCACAAAAGAAAAACTTCCTGATGTAATGAAAGAGCTTGGTATGGTAAGTGGTTTCGATATCGGATTGGAGATGAGCGGAAGTATTCATGCTTTCAATGATATGATTGATGTGATGTATCACGGAGGAAAAATGGCATTACTCGGTATTCTTCCTGAAAAAGCTGCGATCAATTGGAACAAAATTATTTTCAACGGACTCACGATTCGTGGTATTTACGGCAGAATGATGTTTGAAACCTGGTTCAAGATGCAGGCAATGGTTCAAAGTGGTTTGCCGATCAGTCCAATAATAACTCATCGTTATAAAATTGATGATTACTTAGAAGGATTTGAGATAATGAAGTCGGGAAATTCAGGGAAAGTGATACTGGATTGGGAATAGCTTCTAGATGCTGGATACTTGATGCTTGATAACAAATAATCAGATCAATAAAAATGAGTTATAAAAATCTAGAAATTTGGCAGCTATCAAGAGAACTGGTAATTGAAATTCATAAAATGACTTTAACGCTTCCAAAATTTGAAATGTATGAAGAAGGAAGTCAGATTAGAAGATCATCGAAGTCTATTAAGTCAACGATTGTCGAAGGCTATGGAAGAAGAAATTACAAAAGTGATTATGAACGTTACATTACAATTTCGTTAGCATCAAATGATGAAACGATAGATCACCTTGAAAATTTGTTTGAGACAGGTTCCCTCGCTGATGAGAAATTATATAAAGAATTGCACTCCAAATTAGAAACTTTAGGAAAAAAGATTAATCGCTTCTTACAATCAGTTCACAAAGAACATCTAAGCGAAAAGTAACAGCTACTTAGCTATGGTTTTCCAGAATCCAGTATCTAGTACCCAGCATCAGCTGATTACACGATGCTTCCTCCCCACCTTCTCAAACGCATTTATGCACGCATCAAGATTTTCCTTTGAATGGGCAGCTGAAATCTGTACTCGAATTCTTGCCTGTCCTTTTGGAACTACCGGATAAGAAAATCCAACAACATAAATTCCTTCATCATAAAGTTCTTTAGAAATTTGCTGTGCAAGCTGAGCATCGTTATCAAACTTTCTGAATAATACCGGAACGATTGGATGAATGCTTTCAATCAAATCGAAACCAAGTGTTTTCATCTTTTCACGGAAATGCTTTGTATTTTCTCGTAATTTGTCTCGAAGGTCATCTGATTTTTCAAGAAGATCGAAAGCGGCAATGGAGGCTCCAACAATCGCTGGTGCAAGTGTGTTTGAAAACAAGTACGGTCTTGAACGCTGACGAAGCATATCAACAATTTCTTTTTTGGATGTTGTAAATCCGCCGGAAGCTCCACCCATTGCTTTACCCAATGTTGAAGTGATGATATCAACCTTTCCAATTGCATTACAATATTCAATCGCACCTCTTCCGGTTTTTCCGAAAAATCCTGTAGCGTGTGAGTCATCTACCATTACGAGTGCATCATACTTATCAGCAAGTTTAATGATCTCATCTATCTTTGCAATATCTCCATCCATCGAGAACACACCATCCGTTGCAATCAAAATATTTTTTGCAGGATGCGGTTCTTGTGCAAGTCCGGTATGTTCCCAGATATCTGCGCCTTCACGTGACAGAACTAATTTCTGTTCAAGCGATTTCATATCCGAGTGTTCATAAATTAATCTTCTTGCTTTGCACAACCTTATTCCGTCGATAATGCTTGCGTGGTTTAGCTGATCTGTTATTATCACATCATCTTGCCCGAGAATACTTTCAAACAATCCGCCGTTTGCATCGAAGCAAGATGAATAAAGTATTGCATCATCCATTTGATAGAAATCCGCAATTCGTTTCTCAAGCTCTTTATGAATATCCTGAGTACCGCAAATAAATCTAACAGAAGATAAACCAAAGCCGTGTGTGTCCAGAGTTTTTTGTGCGGCTTTAATTACATCCGGATGATTTGCCAGTCCGAGATAATTATTTGAACAGAAGTTGAGGACGTCTTTTGGTTTTGAGTTTGCCGGATAAGAAACTTTTATTTTTGCTTTCTGGTCTGAGAGAATTATCCTTTCATCTTTGTAAAGGTTCGCTTCTTTAATTGAAGTTAATTCCTGTTTTAAGTCGTATTTAGTTCTGCGGTACATAGTATCACTTATGAATTGTTATTGAAAATTATTGGCGGTTCAAAAATATTGAAATTGGGGGAGATGTGAAATTAGAATCGTGTAGATAGAGGCCAAAGGTGTTAGCCATTACCCTTGACCTCAAAAATTAAATTCAGCAGCTACATCCCGTACCTATCAATTATTTCCTGTTTTGTCTTTCCAAGGATATCATACTTCTTCCCAACTTTAATAAAAGCAGCGAGAGCTTTTTCAAGATGATGTCTTTCGTGAGCAGCAGACAACTGTGTTCTTATTCTCGCCTGTCCTTTCGGAACTACCGGGAAGAAGAAACCTACAGCATAAATTCCTTCAGCATAAAGATCACGTGCAACATCCTGCGACAGCTTTGCATTAAAAAGCATAACCGGAACAATAGCTGTTTCACCTTCCTTAATAATAAAGCCGGCATCAGTTAATCCTTTTCTCCAGAACTTTGAGTTCTCTTCAAGCTTGTCACGTCTTTCAGTTGAACGAGAAATAATATCGAGAACTCTCAATGCACCTTCAACAATTACAGGTGCAACTGTGTTTGAGAAAAGATAAGGGCGAGCTTTCTGTCTGCACATTTCAACAATTTCTTTTCTTCCGGAAACACAGCCACCGCTTGCACCACCGAGAGCTTTTCCCAAAGTTGTTGTGATGATATCAATCTTGCCAAGAACTCCACAATGTTCCTGTGTTCCTCTTCCGGTTCTTCCGATGTAACCGCTTGCGTGCGAGTCATCAATAAAAACCATCGCATTATATTTTTCTGCAAGCTCAACAATTTTATCCAGCTTTGCCAGGTCGCCATCCATTGAAAACGCACCGTCAGTTATTACCATTCTCAATCTTTTATTCTGATGAAGCTGAAGCTTTTCTTCAAGGTGAGCCATATCAGAATGTTTGTAAGAATCGTTCTGTGCTTTACACAAACGCATTCCGTCAATAATTGAAGCGTGAACAAGTCTGTCAGCAATCATAACATCCTGATCAGTTAATACTGCTTCAAAGACTCCAGCGTTTGCATCCATACAGGAAGGAAAAAGAATTGTATCTTCTGTACCGAGAAACTCGGTTAGTTTTCTTTCTAGCTCTTTGTGAATATCCTGAGTTCCGCAAATGAATCTTACGGAAGACATTCCGTAACCTCTCACATCAAGTCCATCGTGTGCAGCTTTTACAACTTCAGGATGAGATGAAAGTCCGAGATAATTATTGGCACACATATTAATTACTTTTTTCTTCTCTGAACCGATGGGAAATTCAACTTCAATCTCGGAATCCTGCGGAGCGCAAATTGCTCTTTCTTCTTTAAAAATACCTTGAGATTTTAAATCTTCAAGCTGGTCTGTATAAAGTTTTCTAACTTCTGTATTGTACGCCATTTCATTTACTCCTTAACATTAAATTCATTAAGAAGATTTACTATGTTGTTTACGCTGTCGAATGCTTCAGGTGAAGCTTTTGCATCTGGTATCTGGATGTTGTATTTGGTTTCCAGAAAAACTTTTAACGAAACCATTGAGAAAGAATCAACTATTCCACCTGAGATGAGTGGTGTATCGTAAGTGATTTCCCTATCGTCGTCTGTTTCCAGGTATTCGTTTTTTACATATTGAAGAACTGTGTCTTTTATTGAGGCCATAATTTTTAACTCCTTTGGTATGTTTAATATTTCATTTTAATGGATGGCAATATCTAGTTGCAATAAAATTATGTTCGTTTAATTATTAAAATATATTTTGAAAAATTTCTCATTGACTTCTTCTATTTTAATCCCAGATTCTATTAGCTCCTGCTTAGTTACTTCTGGTCGATGCTTAATAAAGAGAAATAGGGGTTTCTCTTTATAATATTTTAAATTAGAACTTCCCTCAAATGCCCAAAACCTTTCACTTATTACATAATAATTATAACCATCTCTGTCATAAAAATAATAACGCAGATTTGCTGATTTTGTTGTAAAGATGACTCCAAGTGAAAATAAAGTTGCAACAAAAAACACTAAAAGAATTGGTATACCTATTATTCCTAAAATAATTTTTTGCCACGTTTCCTTGGAGTTATAAAAAATGAGGACTAAGATGAGTATTAAAACAAGAAGTAGAATATTATTTTCTGTAAAATGGAAAAAGTGATCAACTTGGTCACTACTAAAGCTAATGCTTTTAGCAAATGTAATTTGGGAAAGATAAATTAGTAGAGAGATTATAATTATCGAGATGATAATCTTGTTAATTAATCTCTTATTTATTTTACCACTCTTTTTTTTCATAACTCTTACATATCATTTTCCAAAGTAGAAATATCTCCGATCTCTTCGCCCCATTCTTTTGCACGAAGAACACGACGCATAATTTTTCCGCTTCTGGTTTTCGGCAGTGAATCTACAAACTCAATTTCCTGCGGCATTGCAAGTGCAGAAAGTTTCTTCCTTACAAAATTCATTATTTCAAGTTCAAGTATTTTCGTTTTTTCGTTCCCCGGCTTAAGTGCTATGAATGCTTTAACAACTTCCATATTCATAGGATCAGGTTTTCCAACAACAGCAGATTCTGCTACTGCGGGATGCTCAAGTAATGCAGATTCAATTTCAAACGGACCGACTAAATGTCCTGCTGTATTTATAACATCATCGTCTCTTCCGACAAACCAATAATAACCTTCTTCATCTGTTTGTGAAA
>CAZLJI010000202.1:0-5279 GCA_964559565.1 uncultured Ignavibacteriaceae bacterium
CCTGCTGCAAGCGGATGTTCTTCCAGTGGAATCAGCAAAATCATTGAGAAAACATTACCTGCAAGACAGTCTCATAAAATGGAAAAAAATAAACAGGGCTTTAGCCCAAATAGTGAGTTAATTTTGGGTAAAGCCAGGAAAAATTGTTTGATATTTATTCCATGATTTGTCCCAAAGGGATGACTGATCCAAAAGTCGTGGCAATTATGCATCAAAAAATTAGTTGTGCAACAGAATCATCATCACGAACGATAAAAGGAAAGCGATAAATTTATTTTACTTCACTTGGGGCGTGGCCAAATTCTTCTTTAAAGCAACGGCTAAAATAGGCAGGACTTGAAAAGCCAACCTTGTATGAAATTTCAGATATGTTACCAATTTTATTTTCAATCATCTGCTTTGCTTTTGCAAGTCTGACTGTTCTCAAATACAGACTCGTAGACTTACCTGTCAACGCTTTTAATTTCCTGTGAATTTGTGATCTGCTCATTCCAACATCTTTTCCAAATTCCTCAATGCTGAACTCTTCTTCAGAAAGATGTTCATCAATAACCACCATAATCCTGCTCATAAATTGCTCATCAAGATAACTCATCTTTGGCTTATCAACTTTTTCTAATAATATCGTTCCGGCGCTGAATTTTTCCTGCAGCTTTCTTCTTGTATCAATAAGATTTTTTATTCGTGCAAGAAGTTCATCAGAATCGAATGGTTTTATGAGATAGTCATCGGCACCTAAACCAAGACCTTCCAGCTTGCTGTCCTTATCAGATTTTGCAGTAAGTAAAATAATTGGAATGTGATTAGTCTTGTCATCCTGCCTGATTCTTCTCGTCATCTCATAGCCATCCATTTTAGGCATCATGATATCACTGACAATTAAATCCGGAATACATTTTTCTGCTTTTCTTAAACCTTGTTCACCGTTCGCTGCTTCTTCAATATGGTAGTGTTCATTTAAGGCATCTCTGATATATTCTCTTACATCCGGATTATCTTCCACTATAAGAACAATAGTTTTATCCAGCAGATTTTCATTCAGTGTATCATCAGTTTCAGAATCTGATTTAACAGGCTCTTCAGCAAGATCAATATTGCGCATTTTAAAATCCTCTGAGTCAATAATTTCATCATCGGCAAGATGCGCTCTTCCAAGCGGGAAGTGAAGCTTGACTTCAGTCCAATGACCCTCGACACTGTCTACGAAGATATTGCCTTTGTGAAGTTCAACTAGTTCTTTAGTTAAAGCCAAACCAATTCCCGTTCCTTCATGCTCTCGCGTTCGTGAACCGTCAACCTGGTAAAATCTGTCGAAAATTTTTGTAAGCTCACTCTTTGGTATACCAATGCCGGAATCTCTAACAATTATCTCGACCTGATTTCCGGTTATCTCGCTCAGTTTAACACTAATCTTTCCACCTTCCGGAGTGAACTTCATAGCATTGGACATCAGGTTGGTAATTATTTTTTCCAGCTTTTCTTTATCAAAGTACGCTTCAACATCTTCCTTTTCCATAATTACTTTTAAGGAAATATCTCTTCGCTCAGCGATTGATTCAAACTCCATTGCAAGTCCTTTGACGAACTGTGCAATATTACCAGATGAAGCTTTCAGTTTTAGCTTTCCTGCTTCAAGACGTGAAAGATCAAGCAGCTGGTTAATAAGAGTAAGAAGTCTTTTTGCATTTCCTTTAATCAACCCGGCTTGCTTTTTACTGTCTTCATCTGATATTTTAGATAAAAGTTTTTCTACAGGACCGAGAATAAGCATCAGAGGTGTTCTGAACTCGTGCGATATGTTTGCATAGAAGTTGGATTTCATCTTATCAACTTCTTCAAGTTTTTTTGCATGCTCTTGTTCCAAATCAAGCTGATGTCTTAATCTTTGTCGGTTTAGATAAAACCTGGTACTTCCCGTGAAGAAAAAAACAAAAACAAATCCATACAGAATGTAAGACCACCAGGTGGCCCACCAGGGAGATTTAATTATTATCTTAAGAGCTGTTCCTTCCTCATTCCAGACAGCGTCATTGTTTGAGCCTCTTACTTTTAAAGTATATTCACCGGGATCAAGATTTGTATAAGTTATATTTCTATCCTTTGCATCAGTCCTGATCCAGTGATTATCAAAGCCCTCGAGCATGTAAGCATATTGGTTTTTTTCAGGGCTGTGGAAATCAAGAGCAGCTATTTTGAAAGAGAGTATATTCTCATCATAGCTCAGTACTATTTTGTCTATTTCTGTTATTGATTTCTCAAGAATTACTTTACCCCACAATGAATCAAAGCCCACTGAGACAGGCTTATGCAAAATCTGAAAATCTGTTATAATGATTGGCGGGATGAAATTATTATCGACTACTTCATCGGGATGGAACCGGTTTAATCCATTTGTCCCTCCGAAATACATTTCACCATTTAGGCTCTTAAAGGAAGCCCTGCTATTAAACTCAAGTCCTTGTAACCCATCTTTAGTTATATAATTAGCAAATGATTCTGAATTAATAATGAATCTTGAAATCCCTTTACCAGTACTTATCCAAAGGTTTCCTTTTTTATCTGATAAGATTCCGTTAATCATATCATTTGCTAATCCATTTTTCGCTCTATAATGCTTGAATTGATTTTTTGCTCTGTCAAATCTGTTAAATCCGGCACCGCTTGTACCTATCCAAAGAGTTCCATTTTCATCTTCACAAATTGAAGAAACCACATTATGACTGAGGCTCGTACGCAAATTTTTAACATCTTGTCTGTAAAAAGTAAAATCATCTGTCTCTCTATTGTAAAGCATCAGACCATCAGCGTGTGTTCCAATCCACAGGTTATGTTGCTTATCCTCATAAAAAGTAAAAATAATATTAGAACTGATACTGTTAGGATTTGATTTATCATTCCGATAGTGGATAAAATTACTTTCACCTCGCTTTAGCCTATCCAAACCGCTTGAAAAACCAATCCATAAGTCTCCATAACTATCACAAAATATTTGAGATACTCTGTCATTAAGTAAACTATTTGGATTGCCGGGATCATTTCTGAACGGCTTGAATTGATTTTTTACTCTGTCAAATTGATTTATACCCGCATTGTCGGTTGCAATCCATAATTTACCATCTTTATCCTCGCATATTGAACTAATAACACTACTGGAGATGCTGCCAGGCTCGTTAGGATCGCTTTGATAATTTGTGAATTTGTTTTCTTTCTCATTCATCCTGGTCAATCCGCTTCCTGTTCCTACCCACAGTTCATCATATTTGTCTTTGTAAATTGCAGTCACATAATTATCAATCAAACTATTCGGATTGCCCGGAATATGTGAGTAAGTAAAAAACTTTTCTTTTTTTCTAGACTTATTTATACCACCACTCCAGGTACCAAACCAGATAATTCCCGAATTATCTTCATAAATCGTGTTAACTACATCATCAGTTAAACTTCTGGGATCATTAGAACTCTTTTTAAAAAGCTTAAATGTTTCAGTTCTAGTATCAAACAAATTTAAGCCGCCATTATAATCTCCAATCCATATCAGCCCCTCACTATCTCCAAATACGATCCAGCTAATATTACTGCTCAAACTATTTGAATTTTTTGAATTATGACTGAAGTGTTGAAATTTATTAGTGTAAGGATCATATTTATTCAAGCCGCCATCCTGAGTACTAATCCATAAGAATCCAGAGCGATCTTCATAAATTGAAGAAATATAATTACCACTTATGCCTGACGGATCATCAGAAGTTTTGTAAAGAGTGAACTGCTTTGTTTGTGGGTCGAATTTATTTAGTCCACTTGAGTATGTACCAACCCAGAGAATTCCATTTTTATCAACATGAAGCGCAGCTAGCGTATTACTACTTAAGTTGTACGGATTATTGTGGTCGCTTTTATAGTTTTGAAATTGTTCTGTTCCTAAATCTAAATAATCCAATCCACCGCCATCTGTTCCGATCCAGAGATTGCCGGATTTATCAGAACAAATTGCATAGATGTTGTTTGAACTTATACTTGATGGATTGCCCGGATCATGAAGATAACGAACGAACTTTTCAGTTTCCCTAAAATATTTATTAAGACCGCCTCCCCAACCGCATCCAATCCAGATGTCGCCATACTTGTCTTCATGAAGAGCTCTTATCATATTGTCGCTAATGCTTGTTGAGTCTTCAGGAACATTTTTATATACCTTAAACTCATAACCATCGTATCTGTTCAGACCATCATAAGTGCCGATCCAGAGAAATCCTCTGCTATCCTGAATAATAGAAAATATTGTGTTGGAAGAAAGTCCATCTTCAACTGTCAGATGTTCAAATTGAATGTCTCGTACCTGGGCTGAGATTAATGCGGCTTCGAGAATAATAATAAAAAGTATTTTTATTTTTAGGTACATTTAACTTTACATCTATAATAAAGTCTTGTTAATTAAAGTGCTGAACGATTAAAATTCTTTTTATTCTTAATTTTTAAGCTACACGAATTATTCTTGGTGGTGCATCAATTACTGGAATTGGAGATGCACTGTCAACATGAATTTCATAAGTTTTTTCCACCTCTCCGTTACCCGCAGCAACCGTACCTAGCAAAACGTTACCACTTGCAGATTTAACTTCTTCATCGATAAGACTTTTATTTTCATTAAAAAAACCGTCTTTATTCGAAATAATAACTGTAAAAATTCTGTTTGGTATACTAGTTTTTATATCGACTGAGTCATTCGCTTTCACCAGGATATCATTCGCACGATAGTAACCACGTTCTTCAACTATTTCAACTGTAGGCATTTTTCTCCTCCTAAATAATTGTTTAAAAATGATTTGTTTAATCCCACTGCAGAAAAATTATGTTTAATAAAATTATAATAGAGTGCTGTGCAGATAAGTATATCCAGTGTGTGTTGTGATTGAAGCCTCAGGACTGAAACATAATTTTGTTTCATTGAATGCCTTCTTCAGCTAAATCAAGGAATGTATGAACTAAATGATTGCATCAAGTTGGCCGCCCTCAACTTTTGAAAATTGTTTCAGTAATAATTTGCAAAATGAAAAGTTAAGAAGCAAGAAAAATAATTTTTATCTGCACTTAAAATTGCTGCGCAGCAAGTTTGAAAATTAGATAGGGTCGTTCCGATTAAACATCGGTAAAAATTTGTTTTTAATTAAAAATGCCCTGTCTACAGAATAGACAGGGCAATTTTTACCGAAGTAAAACTAGATGGATCTTAAATAAATAATTACTTCATCAACATAAGTTTCTTCGAAGCAGTAAAGTTC
>CAZLJI010000203.1:0-5244 GCA_964559565.1 uncultured Ignavibacteriaceae bacterium
AAGCAGGCTCAACCAGCAAAAGAAGAATTGAAGAGGCAACTAGAAAAGATTTTAAATGACAGATGAGTTTTGCGGGAAGTTCCTGGCTGAGTTTTCCTGAAGAAATAATTTATTGCGGAGGTTTATATTTGTTCAATCCGCCGCCAGCTGTGGTGATCCATACATAACCTCTCGAATCAACCACACTAGCATTTGTGTTATTTGCACTAATAAGAGAATTTAATGTATTAAAAAATGTTGAATTATTCTGATTATCATACTTAAGCAATCCATCCGAAGTAGCAATCCATTTATTATTCAGTTCATCAATAAAAATATGACTCACATTATTCTGAAATGTACCTAAATGAATGTTTGTGAATGAATTTCCATCCCAGCGTGAAATTCCACTTCGATTAATAGTATCAGGCAAAAAACAGAACCAGACATCATTCGTCATATCTTTTTCTATTGAACTTACTGTCATAGTACAATAAACATAATCCCACCATCGCATCCAACTAAAAGTTTGGTTTTCAAAAATGAAAATTCCATCCAGTTTTGTTCCGATATACAATTTATTCTCATTTTCTATATAAAGATCATTAATCCAATCTTTGCCGTGTGGTTCATTGTAAACAAACCAATTAATTCCATCAAATTTTACAAGGTTGCCTGCAGTACCAATCCAAACGATATTATTATAAAATCTTATTTTGTTTATGTATTCATTAGTTAAACCTGAATTGCTGCTATTATAAATTATCCACAAACTACCATCAAAAATTCCAATGCCTTTGTCTGTACCTACCCAGATTCTGTTTTGATTATCAACATTCAGGCAATTGACCCTATTTCCGGGTATCTGTGAGTTGCCTGTGTTGTAATTAATGAAATTTGCTTCGTCAAATTTTATCAGACCAATATCTACTGTTCCAATCCATTTGATATTGTTATCATCGATCACTATCGGATAGAGTAAGTTGGATTGAATTCCCGAATTGATCACCTGATAATCAACCCAAACTGAAGTATCACGAAGTTCTTCACTGTAACTATTTGTTTTACTGCTTTGAACAATCGTAGTGATTTCCTCATCCCTATGACTTTGTAACTTAAACTTAATTCGATATTCTCCGGGGAATAAACTTAAAAATGTTGAGGGCGTTATCTTACCTGTGGCTGAATCATTTATAAATATTTCGGCACCTGCGGGTAAAGTCTGAAGCGATAGGTTGCCATACATTGAAGGATTGGATACAATATCTATACTAACCTGTAATTTTTCATTTTCAGCTAATGTAACAACGACAGATGTATCTTTAAAATATTTTTTCTTAAGCGTGATCTCATAATCACCTGCTTCTATATAGGAGATACTGTCCGGGGTTATTCTTCCTGTATTTCTGCCATTTTGAAAAATTGTAAATCCATCCGGTATTGAATTAATGTATATGAATCCTTTGGGTGCTTCTGATTCAACAGGTGAACGTGATACTTCCTTATCACATCTAACAAACAATACCCCAATCAAAAAGCAGAAAGCTAAAAAAGTAATTCCGATATTTATTTGACTAAAGATTTTCAAATTGATATTCTAGTTTTCGACGATAAAATTATAACCAAATGATTCGATATAATCTTCCATAAATCTTAACCTGGTATAGTTCTTTTTCGAATAAGAGCCGAACAATCCAAATCCACCTTCAATATTTGTATAATCGGCAACATCGACATTAACCGTTAAATCATCTATGGTTCCGCCAGTTGATGACACATATCTTGATGTTGGCAAATCAAACGCATCAACTGAAAAAATTACTTTTTGAAGTATAGAGTAGTTTTGCTTATTTGGATCCCCTGCTGAAATCTCTTCGAGAGTCTTTGTGATTGCTGAAAGTTCATATACAATACTCGCGGAAGCGGAAGGTGCAGGATAAACTGGCACCTGAGAATTCCCCTGCGTCACATATTTAAATGGAACATCTTTGGTCTTCTCTACTATTTCACCATTGATATTCTGTTTATATCGAATCGCCATTCTTGAGGCAAAAAATGTTCCGTCATCCAATGTATTCCAAATAAATGTTAAGATTGATTTCCCACCGGCGGGAATAAGGACATCACTTTGATCATTATAATTTATTTGTCCCGGAGTAACAGAAGCTGCACGCAGTCTTTTACCGTTTGGTAGCAATACTTCCAGCTCGATTGATTTTCTGTTGCCAACTCTGAATTTTTCGTTGTAATAATATTTGAACGGAGTTTTATATCTGGATGTATCAACTCTTGCAACTGACGTATCCTTGAATACAAAAACTGAATCATTATACCATATACGAATATCGGCACCAACTACTGAAGGATCTTCAGTGTAAGTTAATGGGTCGTAACCATCTGGTCTATAGCTTCTAAATAATGTTGCAACTTGATTATTCTGATCGCTCTTCAAAACACAAGTGAATGCATACCTCTCAAAGTAATCTCCGTACGGATTGAAATCTTCTTCACAGGAAAGAAAAATAAAAACCAGAGAACTTATTATAATCAGTTTGATGGATTTCATAATTCCACCTTCAAAGTACCAGTAATAAGGAACGGCAGCATATTTACGATTTCCCCGGTGTCACGATCAAAGTAAAAAATATTTTCTCTGTCGTAAACATTTATAGCACTCACACCAAGTTCAATATTGACTGAATACAGGTTTAATCTTTTTATTAGGCTCAGATCAAGTCGATGGTATGCAGGAAGCCTTCCGATATTTTTATCACCAAGGTAAGCATAAGGATTAAATTCACCACTGCCCTGCCCGCTCGAATAAATGTTTGTAAGAAAATATTTATCATAAAATCCAATCATCTCAGTGAACGGATAGCCAGATGTAAAATTCCAGATAGAGCTTGCAATCCACCCATTTCCGATATTTAGCTCAACAATAATGTTAGCTGCGTGTCTCGCATCATATTTTGGATAGTAAAGCCAATCGTCAACTTCCTTATAAGCCCAGCTTAAAGCGTATGAGGTTGTTACATTCAGTGGGTCCAGACTGTAATTGAGTGAAAACTCGGAGCCATAAGATTCACCAGTGCCTGATAAGAGGTCGGGATCAGAAGTTGTGAATTTCTGATCGTTTACAATCGGGATGTAGTGAATAATTTTATAATATCCTTCCACAGAAAACTGCATTCCACGAGTTACATCGAAATTAAATCCAGCTACATAATGAATTGATCTTGCAGGATTCAAATAATCCGGAGTAATTATCCACGGGTCAAAGATTGAAATGATTTCACTTTCATCAGAGACGGTTAACATTTCCTGCTGATAAATTCCCCATGCAGCCTGAAATGCCACAGAAGGAAGGAATCTGTAAGTCATACTTATGCGCGGCTCAAAAAAACCGCCTCCCTGACTGCTCAATCCTGTCACATTAAATCTTGTTCCTGCATTCAATCCGAAATTCTTCCATTGTAGAAATTTATATTTACCGTACAGACTTAAGTTCCCGGCAAATTTTTCAACATTACTTTGAACTCCAACAAAATTAGTCTGGCTGAATTTAGCATCAACCGTTTTTAATTTTAATCCCAAACCAATTTCATCACGATTCTCATATACAACATTCATATCAAAGGTGATTGTAAAATCTTTTACTTCGTTATATCTGGGTTTCAAGCTGCTGAGATTTGGAATAACTTCACCTTCAAATGTGCTAAGTGAAATTCCAAGCCGGGAAAAAAGCGGGACATCATAAATTTGCAGCCATTCGAAGCCAAATAAATTATTATTCCATTTGAACTGTTCACGCAACGGATCCTGGTAATCAACATTATCATTTGATAGGAACCCAAAGACAGCGAATTTCGCATTTTCAAAAATATCTTCACTTGAATAATTCAGTTTGAATGAGAGGTCATAGAAATCAATCGGGATTGTTTCCTCATTGAAAAAATTTTTCAGTACTTCATTACTATAACTCATTCTTCCGGTAATCATAAATGAACCATTCGGTATAGGACCTTCGAGCAAAGCTTTTGCAGTTAAGAAACTGAGACCTACTTTAAAGCCAATTCGATTTTTATTTCCATCTTTTGAAATAACATCCATCACAGAAGATACTCTGCCGCTGTATTCCGAAGTAAAACCTCCTTTATAAAACTCGATGCTGTTGATCATATCAGGATCAATTACACTGAAAAGTCCGAGTGAGTGAAATGGATTATAGATCTCAACTCCATTCAATAAAATCAGATTTTGGTCCCCACTCCCGCCGCGTACATAAAATTTTGCAGTAACATCTCCGGTTGTACTTACTCCAGGAATATATTGAAGCGACCTGAAAATATCCGTTTCAACTCCTTTTGGTTGAATTTCAATTTCCTTTACCGAAATTCTTTCAAGACTTATATCGGTTGTGTTTTCGTGAATTATTTTTTCACCAACTTTTTCGATGGTCTGCAATTCAACACTCAAAGGTATAAGTTTCACATCAAGCTGAGTAACTACAGAAGGCTGGATAAATATTTTTAAAGATTTAGTTTTATAACCAACATAGGATACAGTAACTTCATACTCCTTGCCGGATGGAATTGATTTAATGAGATACAATCCTCTTTCATTGGTTGAAGCACCAGCGTTTATTTCTTTAAGGAACACATTGCAGAAGACAAGTGCTTCACCGTTTGTAGAATCGGTTACAAAGCCGCGGAGGTTGCCGGTCTGTTGAGGTTTGATTAGTTCGGTGGGTATGATTAACAGAACTAAAACAAAATAAATTAAAGTAGGAAGAATCTGTACCCGCATTTGTCGTATAAAATGAAAAATAAATTACGGGTTCAAATATATAGTAAACTAAATTCTATTTATACACTTGAATTTTACCAACGTGAGTAAAAATTTAGAGTAGTCATTTTATAAATTAACGAATCAGACAGATTTAACTATATCGTGTCTTCCGAATGATTTTGCGCATGTCATCCTGAGTGAAATGAAGGATCTCTGGCTGCGTCTTGAGTTTCTTCATTCGGTATTTGCCAGACACTGAATAGCTAAAATCTGTCACTCTGATCCCGCTTAGCGGGAGAAGAGTCAAACACTCAACCCTGAGATTCTTCACTCGCTACACTCTTTCAGAATGACAGTGCATTTGTCACTCTGAGCGAAGCGAAGAGTCTAACACTCAGCTCTGAGATTCTTCAATCTCCTTACTCCTTCAAAATAACACTTGGATAGTTTTTCTGAGTCCTTAGGTTGACTCAGGAC
>CAZLJI010000204.1:0-2442 GCA_964559565.1 uncultured Ignavibacteriaceae bacterium
TAAACTTGTGGGTACCGGGCCGGAACTTTCAAAATTGAAGAACTTAGCAAAGGAGAAAGGAATTTCAGAAAATATTGATTTTACAGGATTGCTGAGTCGTAGGGAAATTTTCAAACTAATGCAGAAAAGTAAAATATTTGTTCACCCTTCTACTTTTGAAGGCTCAGGTTACGTTTTTGCTGAAGCATTTGTTAATGGTATGAATATCGTTTCCTTTAATGTTGGATATGCACAAAAACATCCTAAATGGTTCATTGCAAAGAAGGAAGAGGATTTTTTAAACACCATTAATAAATTGCTTTCTGCTTCACTCGATTACAATTCAGTCAACCTTTTCCCGCTGAAAGAAACGGTTGAGCGATATGCATCAATTTACGGTCTAAAATGAAATTTGTATATTAAAAGTAATGATGAACAAAGTTATACTTTTCAATCCAAGAAGCGCCAATTCAAAGCACAGAATTCCTAATTCAATTCTGCAGGTTGGTGCTTCAATTGAAGGCAAATACGATTATGTCTTTGTTGATGGAAATCTTGAAAGAGATCCATGGGGAAAAATTCATAATTATCTTTCAACTGGTGAGTTCAAATATTTCGGATGCACAGTTATGCCAGGCTTGCAGCCAAAGCAGGCAATTCCATTCACAAAAAAAATCAGAGAAGAATTTCGCGAAGTAATTAATATCTGGGGAGGATACTTCCCTGCTAACCAGCACAAAGTTGTTCTTGACTCTGGTTATGTTGATTATGTAATTAATGGACCTGGCGATGAGGCTTTTCCTCAATTAATTGAGGCAATCGAAAACAAGAGTGATCTATCACAAATCAGGAATCTAATCTTTAAAAAAGACAGTGAGTTTGTCCGCACTCCAAAAGCAGACCTGTTCGATCAGGATTCACTTCCTCCTTTTCCATACGAAAAGTTAAATTCTTTCTATCCTATTAAATACTATCTTGGTAAAACATTTCTTGGGACAAAAACTGCAGCGTATCATTCTAGTATTGGCTGTCCTTTTACTTGTTCCTTCTGTGCTGTTGTCCCAATATACGAAGCAAGATGGAAAGGGAAATCTGCTCCTTTGATTTACAAGGACATCAAGTACCTTAAAGAAAGGTTCGGTGCAAATGCTGTTGAATTCCACGATAATAATTTCTTCGTCTCCGAAAAAAGAACAGTTGAATTTTCTCAGTTAATAAAAAAAGAAAACATAGTTTGGTGGGGTGAAGGAAGAATTGATACAATTCACAAGTACAACGATGATTCTCTCGCACTAATGAGAGAAGCCGGATGCAGAATGATTTTCTTCGGTGCTGAAACCGGTAACGATGCAATCCTTAAGCAGATGGATAAAGGTGGAACACAAACCGGTGAACAGATAAAAGCGTTTGCAGCAATAATGAGAAAGTTTGATATCATACCAGAATATTCTTTCGTACTTGGTTTACCTGCAGAAACTCCTGAAAAAGTTATGCAACAGATTGACGAAGACATTCAGTTCATCAAAACAATTAAAGAAATAAATCCTGATACGGAAATTATTATTTATGTTTATAGTCCCGTGCCTACCGAAGGCTCAGAACTATACGATAAAGTGGTAAAAACAGGATTCAGATTTCCAGAAAAGCTTGACGATTGGCTCGATCCGAAATGGGCAAACTTTGATCTGCGGAAAAATCCACTCACACCATGGCTTACACCTGAAATGGTAAACAAGATTAAAAATTTTGAAACGGTCATCAATGCTCAATATCCTACTGTATCTGATTTTAAATTGACTTCCTTTCAGAAGAAAGTTATGCGAGTTTT
Organism: uncultured Ignavibacteriaceae bacterium; assembly: GCA_964559565.1. GTDB lineage: Bacteria > Bacteroidota > Ignavibacteria > Ignavibacteriales > Ignavibacteriaceae > IGN2. The sequence continues at coordinate 1,808 of CAZLJI010000204.1, forward strand.
ATCCAATGTTAGATATAAGACTAACTTCTATAATTTCCCTTATGAGTTAAAAGCTCTTCAAAAGTACTGGCTAAAATACCGCAGACCTGAAGTGGAAGGATTTTATACAGAGTGAAAGCTCCAAAAAAGAAAAATCTGTTTAAAAGTCTTGCATTCAGAATTCTGTATCCGGCATCAGAAAAATACTTATCAAAAGAAAGATCATATAAGTACAAAAATATTTCCATTTTAGTTTTTCCGGGAGTATTTCATCCAGGCTTTTTTTATAGCACAAAAATTCTGCTCAAATATTTAGAAGGAGTTGAACTAAACCAAAAATACGTTCTTGAGCTTGGAGCTGGGACCGGGTTAATTTCCATCTTCGCAGCTAAGCGCGGCGGGTTTGTTACAGCTTCTGATATCAGTCTGACAGCAATTTACAACATTGAGAAGAATGTAAAGATGACTGATGCAAATGTTGAGGTAGTCCAGTCAGATTTGTTTGATGATATACCAAATAAAAGATATGATTATATAATTATAAATCCTCCCTACTACAAGAAAACTCCATCAAGTGAAAAAGAATTTGCATGGTTTGGAGGAGATGATTTTCAATATTTCCGCAAGCTGTTCTCACAGCTCGGAAATAATTCTTA
>CAZLJI010000204.1:2452-5236 GCA_964559565.1 uncultured Ignavibacteriaceae bacterium
CAAGAGCGATTATGGTCATATCAGATGAGGCAGATTTAGAGATGATTAAATCGATTGCTGCAGAATATAAATTTTTGTTGAAAGAAGTATTTCATAAAAAAACCTGGGGGGAGAATCACTTCATTTACGATATCAGAAGCACTGAAGTTTAGTAATAATTTTAACGGCTAAATAATTCAATTAATAATCGAGCTTTTAACTTTCTGTAAGCTTTGTGGTATATGAAGCCCGTATCGATAAGACCAACAGTCCCAAAGCACCGTATAATTTTGGGTATGCAAATACAGCCCAGATACCACCTGTAATTTTTGGTGATATGTACGGAAGACTTACCGCAATTAACAAATATGAAATCACAAAGAGAACCCATAAACCAGTTGATGGATTTTTTATAAGCCAGTTAAACAGTATAAAGATTGGAATTAGCATCAGCATATAATGATAATCAATTGATGGCGGACTAAAAATAATTCCTGCGATGATGAATGAGCCAAATATTAAACCTGACCTATTGCTTTTAATGGCAGCGATGATTGTTACAATCAAAGTGATTAAAGTAAAAAGGATGGTCATCGATTTACCCAGCAATGGCAGATTAACGAGCGGCGTGGGATTCCACTGCACATCCCAAACAAAAAAATGATGAAAAAAACTATGGATTGTTTGGTAAGCAGTAACACTGAGCGTAGGACTGGAAGAATAGTCTAATAATTTATTAAGATAAGCTGACCACGAGTCTATCCCCAAAATCGGCAGAGTCAATGCAAATAGAAAAAGCACAACTGCAAAAAACCACAGTAAGCTTCTCCATTTCTTTTTTATTACAATAAGAATCAATAAAAATATTCCTGCGGTTTTGAAAATAAATACTAACCCGATACTTATTCCGAGTAACAATTCATTTCCCGATTTACAAGCAAACCAAGCCAGGATTAAAAGGAAAAAGATAAAAATATAAACCTGACCAAAAGCGATATTAGCATATAATGGTTGATAAGAAAATATTATTATGAAAGCCAATGGAAGCCAACTGCCTTTCAGGTTTAAACGATTTATAATTAATCCAAAGACAACTATGATTAAAAGAATATTAAAAATTGTCCAGATTGTCTTGGCGGTTTTATAATCAAAATTAGCAATTGGTAAAAAACCGAGAGCAGTAGTAGGCATATTAACTAGATATATTTCATAAACTCCCGGAACATTCTCTTCCACCTTTGAACTGAACCAGTCATCATTATAAAAGTCAGCTACATCTTCTCCTTCAATAAGCAGTTTTGATGCGGTATAGTAACTTGCAAAGCCGTGATTTGGTCGACTGGCATTCTGAATAGAATAATAGATAAAATAAATTGAAAGAATTATTGCAGCTAACCAGAGGATCTGAACTTTAATTGAAAATATCTTTTCAGAAAATTTTGAAAAGAAGGACATTACAACTTAACAAACGGTGAAAGGTTTAATGAACAAACACATTTTTTACATATTTCATTTGCTCTCACATCAAGATTTTTCCGAAAAGAAATAGATTTATCCGAGTTGATTATTTCCTCTAAAGTGGATTTTCTCACATCCCCGATAACTTCGTGGAAGAAGCAAGGACGCACACTTCCATCGGCTTCAATCACTGCTGAAACCCACGGTGCATTGCATCTTACTTTCGGGAACTCACTTTTATTGTAGTAAGCAGAATAGTAGTAATAAAATCTTCTTATCCGGTCAGGGGATTCAGCAATAAATTTTGATTTAAAGTCATTCGAGTGTGTTTGTATTAGTGATTCGATAATCTCTTTGAAATGAGGCAATTCTTCACAGGATAATTTCACTTCGCCGGCTCGCTGATCGTCCCACAATTCTGGTCTGTTGAATGCATCTGTTGTAACATCTGCAGTCAAAAAACTAATCTGGTCAAGACCGATTTCCTTTGCAGCATCAACAATATTCGGAAAGTCTTTAAAGTTTTCTTTTTGAATTACACTGCGTGCTGTCACCTTGAATTTTGGATTTAATCTTTTTAATTCCTGCACTCCTTCTTTCAACTTATCAAAAGCATTCGGAATATTTCTAATTCTATCGTGAATATCTTTTGATCCATCCAGTGAGACGATCACCTCATCTGTCTTTGCAATAATTTCGGAAGCGTATTTCTTTAGAAGCAATCCTGTTGAAAGAAGTGTGATTTTCATTTTTCTTGATTTAATTATCTCGCAAAGCCTGAAAAAGTTTGGATGCATAAGCGCTTCCCCGCCCGACATCACAACTTCTCTTGTGTTGAATTTCCGAAATGAATCGAACATTTTGGCAATATCAGATTCCTCAAGCTGCTTAACATTATTATTTCCTTTCCAAATATCACACATCACACAACGACAGTTACAACGGCTGTGAGGCATAAGTATCACAATCGGCAAGGAATATATCTTATGTGATTTTAGTGAGTAAAATCTTTTTATGGTATCTATTGAAAAATTCTTCTTCATTATGCGTTAATCGTTAAACATTTAATTTATTATCGTCTTATAGATAATTTAACTATAATTAAAATGACGATTCAATTTACTATATTTCGCATTATTGAAATACAGCCGAAGCAATTTTTAGTCCTATGCCATCATTAAAAATAATACTGCTCTCAATTCTTATCTTATGTTCATCTTTCTCCCAAACGGACGAATATATCTTCAGGCAACTCACGGACGCTGACGGACTTTCTCAAAGCACAATCTTTGCAATGATCCAGGATCGGGATGGATATTTATGGCTTGGAACAATTGATGGCTTAAA
>CAZLJI010000205.1:0-5233 GCA_964559565.1 uncultured Ignavibacteriaceae bacterium
AGAGGATTTACACAGGATGATGCGCACATCTTTTGTGCTCATGAACAGATTGAGGAAGAGATTAGGAGAACGCTAAACTTTGCACGAATGATTCTTGGTACTTTTGGTTTTACTGAAATGAACTTTTACCTTGCAACTAAACCAGAAGAAGCAGTGGGTGAAGTTGAACTGTGGGATAAAGCAATTGAATCTTTACGAAAAGCTCTTGAAGCTGAAAAATTAAATTATAAAATGGATGAAGGTGGCGGTGCGTTTTACGGTCCAAAGATAGATATCAAAATAAAAGATGCGCTTGGAAGAGAGTGGCAGTTAAGTACAATTCAATTTGATTTTAATTTGCCCGAAAGATTCGACATCAATTATATCGGTGAAGATGGAAAAGAACACAGACCTTTTATGGTTCATCGCGCATTACTTGGTTCAATAGAAAGATTTTTCGGAATCCTGATTGAGCATTACGCAGGAGATTTTCCATTGTGGTTAGCTGCAGTTCAGGCAGTAGTTATTCCAGTGTCGCAAAATTATTTTGAATATGCCCAAAAGGTAAATGAGCAGTTAATCGCAGGTGGGATAAGGACTCACCTAGATCAGAGGAATGAAAAAATCGGTTATAAAATAAGAGATTGGGAGACCCAAAAATCGCCTTATATGATTATTGTTGGAGAAAAAGAGCAAAACGCTGGCAATATCTCAGTCCGTCAACATAAAAAAGGTGATCTTGGGGCTTTTATATTAAGCGATTTTATTGATAAACTTGCTACTGAAATTAAAAACAAAGATTACACAACAAATTAAAGAGGTTATACATCGCGCAAGTAGAAAGCATCCGCGTAAATGAGGAGATCCAGGCTCAAAAAGTTAGAGTAATTGATACAGAGGGAAAACAGCTTGGAGTATTTTTAATAAAAGACGCCAGACGATTAGCTGGTGAAAGAGGAAAAGACCTTGTGGAAATTGCTCCTCAGGCGAAGCCTCCTGTCTGTAAAATAATTGATTTTGGAAAATTCAGATACGAACAGCAGAAGAAAGAAAAAATCCAAAAGAAAAATCAGCAAATTTCTGTTCTTAAAGAGATAAGATTTCATCCAAATACTGACGTTCACGATTTTGATTTTAAGACAAGACATGCAATTAATTTTCTTGAGGAAGGAAATAAAGTTAAAGCTACTGTTGTCTTTAAAGGAAGAGAAATGGCTTATGCGGAACTTGGCGAAAATCTACTTAAAAGATTTTTAGAAAGAGTTCAGGATGTAGCAAAAGTTGAAGTGGAGCCAAAGATGGAAGGAAGAAATATGAGTTTGATAGTGGTTCCGGCTTCTAAAAAAGGAAAGAAGAAACAATAATTAAACAGGATTGATTTATGCCAAAGATGAAAAGTAACCGGGGTGCTTCTAAAACATTTAAGAGAACTGCTTCGGGAAAGTTTAAAAGACAAAAAGCTTATAAGAGTCACATATTGACCTCAAAATCTACGAAGACAAAAAGGAAATTGAGGACTACGACATTGGTCTCTAAAGCTGACCAAAAAAGAGTAAGAATAATGGTTCAATAACGATAAAGGAAAAGTGAAATGCCAAAAGCAAAGAATAATGTTGCTTCCAGAAAAAGAAAAAGAAAAATATTAAAGATTTCAAAAGGCTACTGGGGCAGTCGTGGAAATGTTTTTACAGTTGCTAAAAATGCTGTTGAAAAAGGACTTGTCCATGCCTACAGAGACAGAAAAAGTAAAAAAAGAATTTACAGACAACTCTGGATTACAAGAATTAATGCTGCCGTAAGACCTCATGGATTAAGCTATTCAAAATTCATTAGTGCTCTTGATACAAAAGGAGTAATTATCAATCGTAAGGTGCTCGCAAATCTTGCTGTCGATAATCCTGATGCTTTCGCTGAACTTGCTAAATTCGCAGCTAACTAATTCAAACCCTCACAGAATAAATTTATTATTCTTTGAGGGTATTACTTTAAATATTCAGCAGTTTCGTTATGCAGCGCACGGAAATTGAGAAAATAAAAACAGAGTTCGATCAGGAAATTGAAAAAGTTTCTCTGGCTGGAGAACTTGAACAAGTTAGAATCAAATATCTCAGTCGCAATGGAATAATTACAAAGCTGTTTGATGAATTAAAATCAATTTCGGGTGAAGATAAACCTGTTTTTGGTAAGCTGCTGAATAATCTAAGAAGCGAAGCCACAGAATCATTCAATAATAAAAAATTAATTATTGAATCGAATCAACAAACAGATTCAACCTTACTGGATCTTACTCTTCCCGGGAAGAGTGTTAAGATTGGAAGTAGGCACATTCTTACTCAAACTCTTTTTGAAATTAAATCAATCTTTAAGGGATTAGGATTTTCAGTCTATGATGGACCTGAGCTTGAATCTGATTATTACAATTTTGAAGCTCTGAATTTTCCACCAGACCATCCTGCAAGAGATATGCAGGATACATTCTTCGTAAGTGATAAATTTCTTCTTCGTACTCACACTACACCTGTGCAGATTCGAATTATGGAAAAAGAACAACCACCAATAAGAGCAATTATGCCGGGACGTGTTTATCGTAACGAAGCAATCAGTTCAAGAAGTTATTGTATGTTCCATCAGGTAGATGGAATCTATGTAGATACAGATGTTTCTTTTGCAGAGTTGAAAGGAACTCACGTTTCTTTCGCTGAACAATTTTATGGTGAAGGATTTAAATACAGATTCCGACCAAGTTTTTTCCCGTTCACAGAACCTAGTGCAGAAATGGATATTACATGCTACATCTGTAAGGGAAAAGGTTGCAGGGTTTGCAAGCACTCCGGATGGCTTGAAATACTCGGCTGCGGAATGGTTGATCCGAATGTTTTTAAGTATGTCAATTATGATTCAGAGAAATATACTGGCTACGCATTTGGGATGGGTATAGAACGTATCGCTATGCTGAAGTATGGAATTGATGATATTAGAATATTTTTTGAAAATGATTTAAGATTCCTCAAACAATTTTAACCGAAAAATTTTGTGAAGATTTCACTCAACTGGATTAAAGATTACATAAACCTGGATGGTATCTCAACTGAAGAGATAGTTGATAAGCTAACTATGTCCGGACTTGAAGTTGAAGATTACATCGATCAGAATAGAAAATATTCCGGGATTATCGTTGGATTAGTCAAGGACGTTCAGAAGCACCCAAATGCTGATAAGTTAACTATATGCACTGTGTTTGATGGGAAAACTGATTTGCAGGTTGTCTGCGGTGCACCCAATGTTCAAAACGGTCAAAATGTAGTTTTTGCGCCTATAGGTTCCATAATTCCAAAAGGCAATATGGAAATGAAGAAAGTTAAAATCCGTGGTGTTGAATCAAACGGTATGATCTGCGCTGAAGATGAGTTAGAATTAAGTGATGACCATTCAGGAATAATGATTCTGAACGATGATTTGCCAGCTGGCACCCCAGTGAGTGAAGCATTAAAGTTAAATGATGTTCTTCTGGAAATTGCAATCACACCAAATCGTCCTGATGCACTTTCTCATTTGGGAGTGGCACGAGATCTTTCAGCTATATTTAATAGAGAACTGCGAATTCCAAAACTCGACTTTCAGGAATCACAGCAAGATATCAAACAGCTAGCGATTGTTGAAATTGAAGACAAAGTAAATTGTCCTCGTTACTCTGCTAAAGTAGTTACAGGATTAACAATTAAAGACTCACCGGAATGGCTGCTAAATAAGTTAAATAAAATCGGATTAAGACCCATTAACAACGTGGTTGATGTTACTAATTTCATTTTGCATGAATTAGGCCAACCATTGCATGCTTTTGATCTCGATCAACTTGCTGGTAAAAAAATAATTGTAAAAAGTCTCACAGAAGAATTGAAGTTCACAACGCTTGATTCAAAAGAAAGAACTTTACCGCAAAGAACGATGATGATCTGTGATGGTCAACGTGAAGTTGCAATCGCTGGTGTTATGGGCGGTGAAAATTCAGAAGTAACGGAATCAACAAAAAATATCTTAATTGAATCAGCCTACTTTAATCCAACTTCTATCAGAAGGACATCTAAAAAATTACAATTAGCTACCGATTCATCTTATAGATTTGAAAGAGGGACCGATCCGTTTAATACTATTTATGCTGCACAAAGGGCTGCACAATTAATTGCTTCGCTAGCTGGTGGAGAGATTGCTAAAGGTGTTATTGATGAATATCCAATTAAAATAAAACAAAAGGAAGTTAAATTCCGCTTAGCACGAATGAAAAAATTGCTCGGTTACGAAGTGCCAAAAGCCGATGTAATTAAAATATTTCAGAAGCTTGGAATAAATTTATTAAAAGATATGGGTGAGTCTCTTGAAGTAATAGTTCCGGCTCATCGTCCGGATATTGAAAGGGAAGCCGATCTGATAGAAGAAGTTGCAAGGATTGCCGGCTATGAAAAAATTCCTGTCGTTGAAAAAGTGAGTATAACTCTTCATAAGCGGAAAGATGATTTTGATTTTGAGGATAGAATTAGAGAAAGTTTAGTTGCACTTGGATGCAATGAGATGGTTAATAATCCTTTAATCCCCAAAAAAGATACTGAGGTAACTGGAAATCCTATTGAGATAGCAAATCCGCAAAGCCTGGATATGGCATTTCTTCGAACATCATTACTAGTTTCAGCTTTGCCTGTTCTCTCAAACAATATTAAAAAAGGTGAGAAGGATATTGCTGTTTTCGAAATTGGTAATGTATTTGAAAGACTAAAAGATGACTTAAATTCATTCTCTGATTTTGAAGAGAAGAAGAAGTTATTACTAATAATTTCCGGTAAAAGGCAGAGCCGTCAATGGTATTCTGGCGAGACAGAGTATGATATATTTGATTTGAGAGGTTTAACAAATTCATTTTTTTCAAAAATTTCGCTTGACAATGTTTTAAATGATTCTTATAATTCCATACGAAATAAGGTTTACGATTATCAGTTTACTGTAAACTTTAAAGATTCGGTAATTGGCGTTGGTGGTAAAGTCAACAAAAATGTTCTTCAAATGTTTGATATCAATCAACCAGTATTCTCTTTTGAGTGCGATTTGAAAATCCTTGGAGAAATATCAGGCGAAAAAAGAACATTCAAAGAACTTTTGAAGTATCCCAAAGTTTACCGTGATATTGCGTTTTTATTTGATAAATCGATAAATTATACCACAGTAAAGGAATTTATTTTACAGTCGAGCGCCGATATTCTGAAAT
>CAZLJI010000206.1:0-5221 GCA_964559565.1 uncultured Ignavibacteriaceae bacterium
AAAGATCGCTTACCCAATTAACACCATCCCATAATTGATAAATAGTTTCAATAAGTAAATATCCATTATCAAGACGAGTTTTAAAAATTAATGTTCTAGAATCCTTTGTATTATAAACTTCGTTGTAAAATTCCATTTGTGGATTTTGGAATAAAGAATTCCAATTAGCACTTTTAGTTTTTGATGGGAAAGAATTACTTTCATTTAATTTTTGCAACTCTTCTTCAGTAGATTGGTGGATTTCCGAGGATCTTTCATCTAAACTATTCTTCGCAACTATGCCATTGCTGATTCTTCCCTGAGGAAAACTTATTGTCAATAAGAGTAGTAAGAAAGAGAATATTTGGATAAATAATCTCATCTGAAACCTTATAAGAAGTTGAAAAAATTATTTTTGAGACTTTCGCTTTGAAGGAGTAGTTCCTATCTGATGTTTCTGTAGAATATACATAAGCAAAAATTCAAGAAATCTTACTCCACCAATGAAGTATACTAATAATTTATATTTGCAACTTGAATTAATTTATTATCAAAGCCAAATACAATCTAATTGTAATTGTCAAATAAATTAAGGGCAAGACAGTGTCTCGCCCCTACTAAATTCCCACCTCGGCTCGCCATCGGTGAGATGGGTTGACTTCTGACTTCTGCCTACTTTAAAAGAATCATTTTCTTCAACTCTACAAAATCTCCTGCTTTCAATTGGTAGAAATAAACTCCGCTTGACAGGTTTGCAGCGTTGAATTCAACAGTATGATATCCAGGTTCTTTTGCTTCATTAACCAACAAGGCAACTTCTTCACCGATTGAATTGATTACTGTAATCTTAACATTACTTTTTTCTTTTATTCCGTATCCAATAGTTGTTGTTGGATTAAATGGGTTTGGATAATTTTGCTCTAACAAGTAAGAATTGAATACTCTTATATCCATTGCTATAATATCTGAATACTCAAAATTACCAAGATAGTCAATCTGCTTTAACCGGTAGTTGTAATCTCCGTCAGTAAGAATATTATCTCTGTAATCGTAATTCTGTCTTTCAGTGGTTGTACCTTTTCCATAAACAAAACCAACAGTGACAAATTCGCTTCCCTCAAAACTTCTCTGCACTTCAAACATCTGATTATTAAGTTCTGATGCAGTTGACCAACTGAGAATCACTTCTTTACCATTTGATGTTCCTGTAAACGAAAGCAGTTCTACAGGAATAACTGTCGTATCAGTGATGAAACTATAGTAAACATCCTGTCCACCTGTGAAGGTTGCTGCCCATGCAAGATGCGCCCCGTTTACATCAGATACCATATCGAAATAATCTCCCATTTTATTCTGGTTAGGCCACCCAACATGGGGATTAAAAAATTCTGAGAGTCTCTGATTTGGTGACCAGGTTAGTCCACCATCTCTTGAGTTTGAGTAGTATAAAGCTGAAAGAACTGTTCCGGGATTATCACGAGTATCTAACCATATCACGTCAATACGCCCGTTTGGTGCAACCGACATTGTACCAAACCACTGATATGCAGAAGTACCAGCATCATCATTAATTTTAACTGGTGAACTGAAGGTTACTCCTCCATTAGTACTTCTTGTGAACATCACATCAAGAGGATCAGGGTTAGAATTTCTATCAACCGAACATAGTAAGTAAATATTATCATGATAAGGTCCGCCTGAAGTATCGATTGCAATTATTGTCTGCCCAAGTAATCCACCCGGATTTGGTCCTACCCCGTTCTCAATACTGCCATCCAGACTTACATTCGTAGTCATATCCCATGTTACTATTTGTCCAGCAATCTTTGCATTCGAAGATCTGGCAACCAGGAAACTTCCTCCATCTGCTCCGCCAGCAAAAAGATCTCCATTGGACGCGACGGCCAATGTTCCCCAATAAGGATCATTAGGGATTGTGACACAATCTTCAAAAAATACTCCATCAGTTGAACGAGTAAATGAACCTGGAGGACATACACTAAAAGAGCTATTCCAATAGGCATAAAAATGTCCGTTACCAGAAGTGTTTGATTTGTCTATTTCCATCCACTGTTTATCTCCACCCTGAGCATACACTTTCTCACCCCACGAAGATCCTCCGGAACTTGATTTAAAAACATCACAGAAGTAATCCGGCTCGACAGCTAAACTGTTGTAATAAAAATTTCCATCAGCATCACTTTCAAGAACCGGATCGGAGCGGAATATACCCGGCTCAATTACACCGGGAAATGTCCAATTCTGGCCACCGTTGGTGGTATAACCAAATCCAGCCTGTCGAAAATTATTAGAGACTGTATTGAACTGTCTCCATCCGATTGCAATGCTATTTGGATTATTCCTATCAACAGCAATTGATGGTTCGTTTGCAGCATCTCCCACAATGTTTTGCCCGTTGGCATCAACATTTACCTGTGAAGTAAAAATAATATTCATTGAATTAAGTTGTTGTAGTAATTTTGTTTGAATAACGTTCTGACTGAGGATTACGCTCAAAATAAGTGATGATCGTTCCTGGCTTTCCCTTAAATCCGGAACATAATTGTCATCCTTAATTTCCTGATGAGCTGTGCGATCTGGTGGATTTCCATTTTGCTGTTCTTCCGTTTGAGAAAAAATCAAACCCGGCGTGATGAGAAAAAATATTATTAGTGTGATAACAAGCTTGATAAGGCTGGTTCTACTTTTCAGTTCAGATATGCAATTCATAAAATGTCTCCACATTTAATTTCAGAAGTTGTTGAATTTTCTTATATCAAAATTACGAACAATTTTCGTTTACTTCATCAGAATCATTTTTTTAGTGCTGATGTATTCACCTGCTCTCAAACGGTAGAAATAAACTCCGCTTGGAAGTGATGCTGTATACCACGTTATCTCATATGTTCCTGCTGGTTTTTCTTCGTTAACGAGTGCTTCTATTTCGTTGCCGAGGATGTCATAAATTTTAAGCGTAACAAGCTGAGATTGCTTCACTTCGTTCGCAATGACACGTGGTATTGAGTATTTTATTTTTGTTGAAGGATTGAATGGATTAGGATAATTCTGTGCAAGACTAAACTCAACTGGAATATTTTCATCATCAATGCCAAGTACAACTGACAGCACATCTTTTAGAATCCAATTATTTGGATCAAAGCTGATCGAAATGGGTTCATAAGGTATGTCTAATATGAACTCCTGAATTTGAGAGTTATTGAAGAGTTTAACGATTGTATCACTGTCAGCATAATGTATTTTTATCTGAACGGGCATTGTAAAAAATGATGGAGAATTGTTTACTGTCTGTTCGATTTTTATTCCAAGATGCCAGGTACTATCAACTTGTTCTTTCCCCCAGTAGATTCTATACTTTGGATATTTTATACCATATATCCACTGACTAAAGAAATAGTCGAGGTCTTCTCCATAAACTTCTTCTGCTACTCTTTGAAAATCTTCAGTTATTGCAACATCGTAAGCAAGTTCGGGATCATTTATATAATCAAATAATGTTTTAAAGAACAATGTTTCTCCCATAACACCACGAAGCATATGAAGAACAATACATCCTCTGAAATATGACTCACCTCTAAAAATATTAGCCGGATCTGAAATATCCTCCACCCATACGCTGTTATTGAAAGTTTTTACAAAATTCATAACGGTGAAAATGTATTGGTCATAGGCTTCACTTCCATATTTAAATTGTTCCCACAAGGCTGAACCATATTCAGCAAAACTTTCGTTCAGCCAGATGTGGTGCCAGTCTTTGCAAGTTATCTTATCTCCAAACCACTGATGAGCAGTTTCGTGAGACACCAGATCTTCATCAAATGCTACAATAGAGGTTATTGTCTGATGTTCCATTGCAGTAAAACATTCCGCGTGACCAAATTTTTCATTTATAAATGGGTATTCACCAAATAACGAAGAAAATATTGAGAGCATTTCCGGGACCAGATTAAGCTTGTTTAGGTTTTGCTGAGTATAACTCTCCGGATATAAATAATTTGTTATTGCCATTGAATCGTTAACTGAGTGGACATAATAATTCGTATATAACTGATAATTTGAAATGGCAACAGAAATCAAGTATTGAGCAATTGGGTACCGTACTTGCCACGAATAAGTATGAGTTCCATTATTATTATCTGTCACCTCTTTTAGACTACCGTTTGAAACCGGAATTAAAGAAGTGTCTACTGTTAGAATGATATCGGCAGAATCAGCTTTATCTGATGGAGTATCTTTACAAGGCCACCAATAATTAGCAAAATACGGTTCGCTGGTGGAATAGATTACAGGATATCCATTATGGACATCGAATATGAATCCAAGGAAACCGTTATAAGAATTTGGTAACCCTTGATAAAATACTGTTATGCGTAAGATTTCATTCATCGAGTAGCTGCGATCCAAAACAATATTTATTTTATTTGCCAGATGGTTGAATTGTGCAGGTATTGTATTCGCTATTAGTATTGAATCAACAATCATATTTTCAGCCAGGTCAAGAAAGAGAGAGTTAATATCAGATGTGTCAACTCTGGCGATTAGTGTTACACTTCCGGAAAGATAATTTGGAGAGGTTGTTATTGTTAAATCTATCTTGTAATAATTTATGTCAATAGTCTGGTCACCGGAGTAATTAATTTTTTCAGACTTAGTTATCCACTTATACTTCTGTTGATCATACCCAAGTAGTTTCCATTTATCTTTCAGCATGTCCTGCGAGTAAATTATTGAACTGAAAACGAGCAGGAAGAGACAGGTTAAAAATCCCACTTTATAATTCATTTTATTCAACCCCTTAGCTTATTAATTATTACTAGAGGTAAAATCAGAGAACATATTTACAAGGTCAAAACTAATTTTTTCCCAATTTGTAATTAAAAGGAGTGACATAAACCGCCATTACATTTCAGTTTGACATTACATTTGTAGTGGTTCAATATATTGTGTCCCTACATCGATGATAATTACTTCAGCAGTAACATTTTCTTCGTTTCAATGAATGAACCCGCCCTCAACTGATAGAAATAAACTCCACTTGGTAGCTGCTCTGCATACCAGGTTACTTCATAAGTGCCTGCGGGCTTTGCGTCATTAACCAATGTAACTATCTCACTTCCGAGAATTTCATAAACTTTTAGAGTTACTCGTTGTCTCTCACCTCTTGCGTCTTGTGGAATCGAAAACCGAATTGTTGTTACCGGATTAAACGGATTCGGGTAATTTT
>CAZLJI010000207.1:0-5203 GCA_964559565.1 uncultured Ignavibacteriaceae bacterium
CGTGTCAACGATTTTTCAAATTCGTGTTGCCATTTTGCTTTAAAATATATAGTATTAATGATTACAAGTAATATCCTTGGATCTTTAAACATATCTGGGTTTACAAGATCTTTAATTTTTCCAAATGTTTCTTGAGAGATTAGTGTATTAATTTTTTGTGAAATCGCATTAGCATTTTTAAATGTAATGCTTGCCTATGGAAGAAAGTTTACTTCCGACTGGCTCAACATTAGCTTTCTTCACGATGTGGAAGCTGCAAGTGCTACTTTGTTTTTAGTAATAGGTATTCTTGGTATTTCTATCGGCGGATCTTTCCTCGCAAACTTTTTAATGAAAGGAGAATTGTTCGCTTTGATAAGTTCGGGCACAATACTTCCTTTGAACATTGTTATAGGCATTAAAGTAGGAATGTCTCTATTTCTTGTCGTCTGGGTTTTAGCCGGATCAAAAACTGTGAAAGGAGAATAAACTATGATTGTATATCTTTTATGTTTTGCACTTTTGCTTGTTGGTCTTTATGGAGTTCTTACTAAAAGAGATTTGATAAAAATTATTCTCTCACTTGGAATACTTGGCTATGCAGTTAATCTTCTCCTGATACTTTTTGCATATCGTAATAATTCAATTTACCCGATACTTGCCAAAGGAAAAGCTGTTGAACAAATGGTTGATCCTTTACCTCAAGCACTGGTGCTCACCTCGATTGTTATTGAACTTGGAACCACAGCAATGCTTGTTGCACTTGCCATAAAACTTTTTGAAAAATATGAAACATTTGATATTACACAGATAAGGAGGTTACAAGGATGATACTTCCTTATTACATAATTATTCCGCTTCTTGCTGCATTCTTAATTACTATGATTGCAGGGAAGAAAGATAATTGGGCGGTTATTCTTAGTGTGATCTCAGTAAGCGCTTTACTTGTTCTTTCACTTTATTCTTTCATTACAATGAGAGATCAGACTGTTACCTATGAAATGAGCGCGTGGTCAATACCTTATGGAATTGTTCTTGTTCAGGATGCGTTGACTTCTTTTATCCTGGTCATGGTAAGCATCATTTCGTTTACATCTTTGATTTTCTCAATACAATATATCCGTCATCTTTCTATGGATTGGAAATATTATGCATTGTTCATGCTGCTGGTAACAGGAATGAACGGAGTAATAGCAACGGGAGACCTTTTCAACCTCTTTGTCTTTATGGAGATTGCATTGTTTTCGGCATTTGCACTTGTGGCTTACGGAAGCAAAGCAGAAGAGTTTGAAGCAGCTTTTAAATACGCTGTTATGGGTTCAATTTCTTCCGTATTAATTTTGGCGGGAATAGCAGTTTTATACAGTGCAACTTCGAACTTAACTATGGCTAAGATAGCTGAAGTCCTTCCAACAGTTGATCAGAAAATAGTTTTCTGGGTAGGTGGATTATTCATTGCCGGATTTGGATTGAAAGCTGCTGCAATGCCTTTCCATGCCTGGCTTCCCGATGCACATTCATCTGCACCGGCACCAATATCATCAATGCTTTCAGGAGTACTAATTAAAGCTCTAGGTATTTATGTAATGATCAGAATATTCTATAACGTGTTTAACGCTCCGGAAATTTTCACAAAAATATTTCTTGTGCTCGGAACAATTTCAATTATCGTCGGAGTGTTTCTTGCAATTGGACAGTGGGATATGAAGCGTCTTCTTGCATATCACAGCATCAGTCAGATTGGATATATTTTACTTGGGATGGGAATAGCAACTCCGCTTGGAATTCTTGGCGCAGTATTTCATCTATTCAATCATGCAATATTCAAATCACTTTTATTCTATAATGCTGGTTCTGTTGAGATGGCACTTGGAACACGTGATTTAAGGAAGATGGGAAATCTAATGAAACTGCTTCCGACAACTTCACAAACTTCTCTGATTGCCTCGCTTTCAATTTCCGGAATTCCACCGTTCAATGGATTCTTCAGCAAATTGATAATAATAATTGCAGCCCTGCAGGCAGGTTTACCCTGGTATGCGGTCTTCGCGATTATCGGAAGTCTTTTAACGCTTGCTTCCTTTATGAAAGTTCAGAGATATGGATTTAAAGGAGAAAATGTTGTTGAAGCAGTAACTAACAAAATTGGCTGGCGAATGAACTCCGCAATGATAACACTCGCAGTTCTATGCATCGTTACAAGTTTAATGATCGTTCCCGGAATTAAAGAAGTAACACTTGATCCAGTGGTTAAAGTGATTACCGATAAAACAGAATACATTCAGCTTGTTCTTGGAGGTATGAATGGAAATTAAAACAAAAAGCAGAATTATCGTTTTCATTTCTGCATTATTTGTCTGGTTCGCTCTAACTGATATAAAAGATTATCAGGAAGCATTGATAGGTATTGGCATTTCACTCTTGATTACTTTTCTAGCAGGACAATTCTTAGTCACAACTGCAAAAAGTCAGCATCCGGTAAAGAGGTTTCTTCATTTTCTTCTATACATTCCTAAGTTTTTTTGGGAAATGATCAAGGCTAATCTTGAAGTTGCATATCTTGTCGTGCATCCATTGCTTCCCATAAAACCGGGAATAGTTAAAATTAAAACGAAGCTAACAAAAGATTCAGCTATTACAGTTCTCGCAAATTCAATAACACTTACACCCGGAACTATGACTGTTGATGTAAATAAGGACAAAGGTGAACTGTATATTCACTGGATTAAAGTTAAAGCGCAGGAAACTGAATCTGCAACAAAAGAAATATCTGAAAAGTTCGAAAAAATCCTTACGGAGGTATTTGAATGAAAATTATTAAATGGATAATCGGGCTGGTCATCTTTGCTGCGTTTTTCTATTTTAATTTTTTTGTCTATGATGGCGACTTGATGCTGAAGTTTATTAACGTAATCCTGTTCAGTTCGTTGTTAGTTCTTATACGCGTAATAATAGGACCAACAGCAGCAGACAGAATTGTTTCTGTAGATATACTCGGTGTTTTAATCATTGGATTAACGGCTCTTCTGAGTCTGTACTATGATGAATCATTCTTTATTGATGTGGGACTTATCTGGGCTTTGCTTAGCCTTATTGCAACACTTGCCTTTTCAAAAATCCTGGAAGGGAGGCAGTTAGATGACTGATACAATTGGTATAATCCTTATTAGCATCGGAATAGCATTTGATTTTCTTGGAGTTCTTGGGCTCGTTCGTCTTCCTGATGTTTACAACAGACTACAGGCAGCAACTAAGTGTGTTACTTTTGGCTCGATGGGAATTTTACTTGGCGTAATTGTAATGCAAGGTTTTACCAGCTTTGGGTTTAAAGCTTTAATCGGAATAGTGTTTATTATTCTTGCTGCACCAACTGCTGCACATGCTGTTGCAAGAGCAGCACATAGAAGTAAAATCCCTCTTGCAAAAATTTCTGTTGTTGATAAATATGAAGAAGACAAAGAATTGAAAGATGAAACTCTAAAAGAAGAAGTGGAAGTCTAAAATCAAAAAGTTTGGAGTAACAATATGTATCTTCCTAAAATAAGAGAAGTCAAAGAAGCGTTAACGTCTTTCTTCTCAAAACCTTATACGACTAAATTTCCAGCCGGAGGATATAAACCTGAGGAGCAGTTCAGAGGTTTCCCGCGGTATCATAACGAAGATTGTGTTGGCTGCGGAACATGTGCACAGGTTTGTCCTCCCGGTGCAATTACTGTTACTGATGATTTAGCTTTAAAAACGAGAACATTAACGATTAATTATAACTCGTGCATTCATTGCGGACAGTGCCAGGAACACTGCATTACAGAAAAAGGAGTTATACTTAGCAATGAATATTCTTTTTCGGTCACGGATAAAAAGGATCCTTCAATTTTTGAGAACATTAAGAAAGACGTTTTACTTTGTGAAGTATGCGGTGCACTGATTGCGCCCTCAGATCAATTAAGATGGATTAGAGAACGTCTTGGTGCAAAAGCTTATGCGCATCCTAACTTTTTATTGAATATACAAAGAGACTTTTTTGAATTAGAGCCATCGGTAGCAAAATCAAGAATACGAAGAGAGGACCAGATAAAAGAAGTTTGTCCGAAATGCCGTAATAAAATAGTTGTTGAAGATGAATTTTACGCAATTAACAGATGAACTCTCGAAGTACGAGAAGGATAGAATTGTTTTTGTTGGATTAGGTAATGAGCTGAGAGAAGATGATGGTGCCGGTTTAGAATTAGTTGAAAGACTCAAATCGAAAAAAGAATTTCATAAGTCTCGTTTTGTAATAGCAGGAAGAAATCCTGAAAACCATCTCCAGGCAATTCTGAATTATAGTCCACAGGTTGTAATTTTTATTGATGCTGCGGAATGGAATGGAAATAAGGGCGAAATAAAAAAGTTCAACGAAGATGAAATCAGCCACACCGATTTCAGTACACATACCTTTTCAATAAAAATGATACAACAATTTCTGTTAAACCACCGACAAATGGATTTTATGTTTTTAGGTATTCGACCTCTTTCAACAAGCTTCAGGCAAGGTCTTTCGGATATTGTTAAAAATAAAATAGAAACGTTTTTTATTAATGAAGTTTGATCTCAGAACATCCGAAAGTGCAAAACTTCCATTCCACACAGTTGCTTCTCTAAAAGAAAGATTAGCCTGGCTAATTAATTTAAGATGGATCTCGATAATTGCACTTTTATTTTGCGTTCCCGTTGCTGAGATGATGTTTGGTTTCAGAATAGGCTTTACTGAAATCACAAACATCGCGGTTATTCTTCTCGCTATAAATATTCTTTATTTTTTTATAGCCAGACAATTCCCCTTTAAAAATGAATACCAGGAGCTTGCATTTCTTGAATTACAGATACTGACTGATCTTTTAATAATATCATTTGTAATTCATTACTCCGGTGGAATCGCAAATCCATTCTACTTTCTTTATATGGTTCAGGTTATTCTTTCGGGAATAATATTTCCCGGAAAAGCTCTTCCATACTTTAATGCGATTGCTGCGGCACTTCTGCTAACAATCTGGACTATTCTTGAACACTTCATTATGGTAAATAGATATCTGCTCCGCGATGAACCTGCTACATTAGCATTAATTATAACGTCACTTTTAGCTTTCTATATAATCAATTTTGCCGGTATTTACATTATTAATAATTTTATGAAGGGCTACAGATCACTAAAGAAAATAATTGATCAAAAAAATGTTCAACTTGA
>CAZLJI010000208.1:0-2020 GCA_964559565.1 uncultured Ignavibacteriaceae bacterium
CTTCAAATTTGAAAGCTGCTGCCGTAAAGAAGCAAAGCGGTCAATGCTTTCTTTGTTCGTTTCTTCAACTTTACTCTGGAACTCGGTGATTCTTTCTTTCAGAGGATTTAATATTTCCTGAAGATTTGTTTTACTCTGCTCAGAAAATTTTTTTGCTTTATCGTCAAAAATCCTGTTGGCAAGATTTTCGAATTCTTTAGTGAACTTTTGTTGCAACTCGTCAACTTCAGCTTTTTGCTCAGCTAACTTTTTTTGAAGATTATTGTAATCTGATTGCAGTGCTGATAGTTTTGAGTTTAGTTCAATTACTTTTTGTCTTTCGGAGGTGAGATTATTTTCAAGATTGGATTTTTCCGTTTCAAGAATGGAACTTCTTTCTTCAATTCTGCCGGACTCACCCTTAAATCTTGAAGATGCAATAAACCAGACGGCTACAACACCAATTAATAATCCAACTATTAAGTAAATGATTTCCATATTTTTATTTCTTTAAATACAATGGAGCGCAGATGACGCAGATTATTAAGATCTGCGCTGATCAGTCTCATCTGCGAAATCAGCGTTCTATTTCTTCCTATTCCAGGCTACCAATTTCTTTTTCAACTGCTTCAAGTATCTCACAAGATTTAACAAGTGCTTTCATCTTGTTATGATCATTGTAAAGCGGGCGATCAACATCAAGATGTTCAACGTGTCTGCGAATTACTTCTTTTGCTTTTGCAACTCCTTTACCTGTTTGATGTTCTCGGAAATCCAATGCCTGTGCAGCAGCCATAAATTCTATCCCCAATATACCATAAGCGTTATCCAATATTTGTTTGTTCTTTAGTGCGGTATTCATTCCCATCGAAACAAAATCTTCCTGATCAGCAGCGGCGGGTATTGATTGTGTGGAAGCTGGAGTCGATAAAATTCTTTGTTCGACAATTAATGTATCAGCAGTGTATTGACTTAGCATCAAACCGGAAAACATTCCCGCACCTTTTGTTAAGAACGCTGGAAGTCCAACACTTAATGCAGGATTGTTAAGTCTGTTCATTCTTCTTTCTGATAAAACACTAACCATCGTAACCGCCGCACTGATCATATCCATCGGAAGAGAAACGGGAGTTCCCTGAAAGTTTGCACCGGTCAAAGTGATTTTATCTTCAGGAATGAAAATGGGATTATCTCCAACACCATTCAACTCAATTTCAATTTGTGATTTTGCATACGCAACTGCGTCGTGTGCGGCACCAACCACTTGTGGAGTCGAACGCATCGAATATGCATCCTGAACTTTTATCTTCAACTTACCTGTGAGCAGATCACTTCCTTCAATACATTTTTTTATTGCCTGTGAACTCCTGACAGCTCCCGAAAATCCTCTCAATTTATGAAGACGTACATCATAAGGTTTCATATTAGCAAGGAGTGCTTCGAGAGACATTGCAGCAGCAATCTCAGCTTGTTTCAACCAACGATTTATATCAAACAACTGTAATGCACCGATTGCAGTCATAAAGTTTGAACCGTTAATAATTGCAAGTCCGTCTCTTGCCTGAAGTCCTGGTACTTTTATTCCAGCTTTTTCAAAAGCAATCTTTCCGGGAAGTCTTTCACCTTTATAAAATGCTTCACCCTCTCCCATCATAAGCAATGCAACTTGTGACATTGGTGCTAAATCACCACACGCACCAACCGAACCTTTCTCGCAAACCACCGGAATGCAATCTTTGTTCAGCATTTCAACAAGTGTTAAAGTTATTTCCGGTCTGCAACCTGAATTTCCGTGGGCGTGAACATTTATTCTTCCCGTCATTGCACCTCGAACATGTTCAATTGGCATTGGATCGCCAATACCTGCTGCGTGGTTGTAAATAAGATATCTCTGAAAATCTTTTACCTGCTCGTCGTTCAATACGACTTCGGAAAATTCTCCGATGCCGGTATTAACTCCGTACATAATTTCGTGTGCTTTGATTTTTTCTTCGAGCATTGCTCGGCAGGCTTTTATTCTTTCAAGTGAATCTTTGCTGAG
>CAZLJI010000208.1:2030-4497 GCA_964559565.1 uncultured Ignavibacteriaceae bacterium
TCCTTCTAATACGATTGACATTTAATCCTCCAAAAAAAAGATGATGAATTGTGAGCCTAAAATTAACTATTAGGCAGGAGAAATCAGAGGAGTAAAATTAGTGAGTGTAAGTTAAAGAGTAAGAATAAAAATATTTTTCTTCATTCTAATAAAAAATCTCTTCTTCTCAAGGGGTAAGAATTTATCGGGATATAAACACCACCTGAAGCTTCATCAATAACTGCTAACTCAAATTTTGCCCAGCCTTTCTTCTTTGTATGTATTTCGACAAGTAAATTATTAAATTTTTCGGGCACTAGTTCATATTCTTCTTCATTAACAACAACAAATCCTTTTTCTTTATCAGGTAAATCATAAATCAGTGCAAAAGATTTATTCCAAACATCTTCTCCAAGTACCACGATATTCAATACTAATGTATATACATATTCCTCAAAATGATATGATCTGGAGGGAGGGATGCTTCGTGTAACCCATTGAGATCGAGTATAAATTGAATCCAGATTAAATATATCAATGGATGCGATTGTCAATGGAAAGTAATTTTTTTTGTCCTCTGATTGAGCAAAACTTTTTTCAATGTTGGTAAGCATCAATGAGATTATTATCGCTCCAAATATTAATGTTTTCATTTGAAACCCCTTTATTATTTATTCGAACGAGTACCTGTTGAGAGCTTCTTAATCTTCTCTGAATTCTCTTTATTAGCTCTGAATTTAAACAAAACTGTATTGTGATTGTATTTTACTGAGGTTACTTCTGCAAGATCGTGAATCTGTGATGCAAGTTTCGTCTGCTCAATTCTGAGAATTAATTCCTGCTCAATAAAAGAATCTTTAATTGTTGCTTCAATTGATTTTATCAAAGATGAGATATTTATTCCCTTCTGTGCAGAGATAATTACACTGCCGGGAAATTTATTTCGCACATATTCGATTATGCCTTTATCATCCACGGAATCGACTTTGTTGAAGACTTTAATTTCTTTTTTGTGCTCGCTGTCGAATTCTTTTAATGTCTCATCCACAACTCTCAGATGATCTTCATAGTACGGATGGGAAAGATCAATCATATGAAGAATTAAATCCGAATCTCTTACTTCATTTAGTGTACTTTTGAAAGAGGCAACCAGATGTGAGGGCAATTTTCTTATGAATCCAACTGTATCGCTTATCAAGATTTTTTCTCTTGTATCGAAATTAACTGTGCGAGTTGTTGAATCAAGAGTTGCAAAGAGTTTGTCCTCAGCAAAAACATCCGCTTGAGTTAGCAGATTAAACAAAGTTGATTTGCCTGCATTAGTGTAGCCGGCAATTGATATCCTCACAAAATCTTTTCTTCCCTTACTCTGAGTTTGTCTCTGCGATTCAATCTCTTTCAATTTTTCTTTCAGATGACTGATCCTGGTTCGTATCATTCTTCTGTCAGTTTCAATCTGTGTTTCGCCGGGACCTTTTGTTCCGATTCCGCCGTACTGTTTCGAAAGGTGTGTCCAAGCACGGGTTAATCTTGGCAGCATATATTCAAGCTGAGCAAGTTCGACCTGTGTTTTTGCTTCTTTAGTTTTTGCACGAAGAGCGAAGATATCGAGAATCAATCCGCTTCTGTCAATAATTTTTCTGTTGAAAAGTTTTTCCAGATTTCTTACTTGAACTGGAGTAAGATCGTCGTCGGAGATAATAATATCAATATCATTCAATTCAACAAGCTGTGCTAATTCTTCTGCTTTTCCTTTTCCAATATAAAATGCCGGATCGATTGCTGATTTTGATTGAATAATTTTAAATATTGAATCAGCACCTGCTGTATCAGCAAGCTCTTCCAGCTCTGAAAGATGCTCCTCAACTAATTCACGATTGACGTGTCGTGTCTGAAGTGCAATGAGCATTGCACGTTCTTTTATTTTTCTGGTTATTTCTATCATGAGTATAAGTTATTTCTGCCCGTAAGCGATGTCAACAATAATATTTGTGTCATCACGAGCGAAGCGAAGTGAACTCTGTGTTTCAAATCTAGATTGCTTCGGTCGTTCCTCCCTCGCAATGACATTTCAGCTCGTCAATCCGTCAATTTCTTTTTTTGCATTTCGGGCAATAGTCATTTCAACCAATGCTAGTAATATTGCGATCAGCACAAAGTATCTCCACAACTCAGAACCAAATCTTGCCTGCAAAATCATCTGCGCTGGATTTTCGTTTTTATCAATACGGATATGTCTGCCATTGAAATTAATTTTCTCAAGATATTCATCAAATTCACTTTCACTTAAATATTCTGTCACAGATTCAGCAGGATCGGTATTTATATTCACTGAAGATAACAGCTTTTCACCTGAATAAAATTTATAGCTGCCTGCCAGCGAAGTTAAGCTGTAGGGAATAAAATCGGTCTTTTGGTTTTCATCAATGTTGATGAACTCTTCACTTTTATCTGGTCTCACTACTTTTATTTGAGGAAGTGTTCTTTC
>CAZLJI010000208.1:4507-5194 GCA_964559565.1 uncultured Ignavibacteriaceae bacterium
GGACACCAGCCAACAGGGATAACCACACGCGACTCAGACACATTTACATTTATGGATTCACCTGCGAAATAATTTGCTTCACTTTTATTGTATGCAGATAGGTACATGACCGATTTGGTAACGAATGGTGCGAAGATTCCTTTAATTGGAAAATCACTCCACGAAAAAACCGGAGAAGAACCAAACAACAAGATTTTTCCTTCACTGACCGTGTATTCACTCAGGAAACTGCTTTCATTTTCCAGACTAATTATGCTCTTTCCTTTTCCGCCGGGATTTATTTTAAAGTAAGAATTAATTTCCGGTGACTCAATTTGCTTCTTCTTTTCATCCATAAAAATATTTTCGAACAACGGATGATTGAAATCTGTTTCATTAAAACGAATCGATTCTCCGGTTTCCATCTTCACAAAACTTACTGCGGAAGAAATTCCAATTGAGTTTAATGAGCTGATAAAACCTGATCCATCAGTTGCTGATGATGGGAAGATTATTATTCCCTTCCCTGAACTTAAGAACTGATTTAATTTAACTTGAGCATTCGCAAAATTATTGCTCAATAATATTATCACCTGAAAATTATTTAGCTGAAGCGCCGAGATTTGTTCTGTTTTTTTAATTGTGATATCGAAATAGCCAGATTCAGAAACTGATTTCAAAGCTGCATCGATAAGTCTTGAATCATCA
>CAZLJI010000209.1:0-5156 GCA_964559565.1 uncultured Ignavibacteriaceae bacterium
AAAGTTATTATTGAAAATTTAACAGCTTCAACTGCTGATCAAATGAAATGGATTAAAGAAAATCTCCTCACAGATGACAATTCATTTAAGGATATTGTCCTGATCTCTGATGCATATCACCTCCCAAGAGCTATTGAGATCAGTAAATTCTATAAGCTTGATATTAAAGTAGCCGAATCAGGTCTTAAACAGGATTTTAAGGATACGATTTTTAACAAAATAAGAGAAAGTATTGCACTATTTAACTTTTGGAATTTTGCATTGTAACAAACAGTTTTAATATTAGCAGTAGAATTATATACTGACTAGTAAATTTATATTTTGTTCTTATTATGATGACAAATAAATCAAAACGACGAATCGTAAGAGAAAAAGTATTACAGCTTTTGTACGCTTACGAAATGAATAAGGAATCTCTTCAACCCCTCTCATTAGAAATTCTTAAAGATGTTACGGATGAAACCGACAAAGCTTTTGCTCAGGAATTAATTCGAAAAGTATTAGCAAATGCTGAAAAGCTTGATGAAAGAATAATTCAACGTGTAACTAACTGGGAAATGAACAGAATAGCTTTGATAGATAAAATTTTACTGAGAATAGGGATTTGTGAACTACTTTATTTCCCTGATATACCGCCAAAAGTATCGATAAACGAATCAATTGAAATTGCCAAAGATTACAGTACAGCAGGCAGTGCAAAATTCATAAATGGTATCCTGGATGCTGTTCTTGCAGATGAAAAAAATAATGGCAAACTTAATAAAGCGGGCAGGGGACTAGTCGAAGAATCAATCTCACCTTCAAGGCAATAGCGGATGAAAGAAAAAGGAAGAGTATTTGTCTGGACTCTCTTCGATTTTGCCAACACATCTTTTTCAATCATTGTTGTAACTTTTCTTTATGCAGTTTACTTCAAGAAGACAGTTGCAGGTAACGAAGCAATAGGTGATTTGTATTGGAGCATCAGCACAAGCATTGCAATGATCATCACGGCTTTCATTTCACCAGTGCTTGGTGCAATTGCTGATTACAGTGCCGGCAAAAAAAGATTTCTTCTCTTCTTTACACTGCTCTGCATTATTGGAACAAGTTCACTTTACTTCATCGGACCTGGACAAATCTTCTGGGGAATTTTCCTCTTTGTGCTTGCTAATGTTGGTTTTGAAGCAGGCCTCGTTTTCTATGATGCTTTTCTTCCGGAAATAACGACACCAAAAAATTATGGCAGAGTGAGTGGTTATGGTTTCGGTATGGGATATTTTGGTTCACTCGCAACTCTAGCAATAGTATTTCCATTTATTGAAGCTTCAATGATTAAGGAGACTTTTCCCATTGCTGCCTTATTCTTCCTGATATTTTCACTCCCATTATTTTTCTTTTTAAAAGATAACAGAAGCAAAGTTGAGCGAACAAGATCATTTATATCAATTGGATTTGAAAGAGTCTGGTCAACATTAACTCATCTTAAATATTATAAAAACCTTGCAATCTTTCTTGTGGCATATTTCTTTTACATTGAAGGAGTGAACACAGTTATTTTCTTCTCAGGAAATTATGCAAGCACAACTCTTGGCTATTCTGAAATGGAACTCCTTGTTTTCTTCATAGTGGTTCAGACAACGGCGATTGCAGGTTCAGTTGTGCTAGGAATCGTTGCGGATAGAATCGGGCAGAAGAAAACAATTGTAATTTCACTCTTTATGTGGCTTTTAACAGTTGCACTTGCCTACTTTATTTATGACAAAACTGGCTTTTATGTTGTTGGTTTAATTGCTGGTGCCGCAATGGGTTCAAGTCAATCCACAAGTAGAAGTTTAATGAGCAAGCTGACACCTCCTGAAAAGAAAACAGAGTTTTTTGGTTTTTATTCATTTTTTGGAAAAAGTTCTGCTGTGATAGGTCCGCTAGTGTTTGGACTTGTCAGCTTTCTTTCTGGCAATCAGCGAATTGCAATAATATCTATTACATTCTTTTTTATTGTCGGATTGCTGATACTTACGAAAGTGAAAGATCCGCAGGTAGTTGGAAATCATAGTAAGCAATAGGAATTGAACTATTCAAGTCATGTTTCTATTTTTGCGTCCAATTGTCTGAAATCTACTCAGTAATAATATTAACCATACGATAAATGATAAACCTTTTCGAAGATATAAAATCAAGAGATCATTACAACAAATTTGAAATCGGCGGATTACTTTTTGCTGAGTACAAATGCCCGCTTGAAGAAAAATTTGTCGGCATATGGACCCACACTGATTACCTCGTTCACGTGATTACAGGCAAAAAGACCTGGCATACTACTGATGGCAGTTTTGCCGCAGAAGCAGGTCAGTCATTATACTTTAAAAAAGGAGCCGCGATAGTTGAGCAATTTTTTAATGAAGAATTTTGCCTGCTTTTATTCTTTGTGCCGGATGATTTTATCAGGAGTGTTGTAAAAGAGTACGCAGATGAATCCGGAAAGACTTCTGAAAAAGTAAGCTTAAATGAAACAGTAATACGGGTTAATTACGATACTGCATTAAATGTATTTTTTCAATCAATGCTAACATATTTCTCGGGGACAGAGAGACCATCAGAGGCATTGTTAAAATTGAAATTAAAAGAATTGATCCTGAGTATACTGGTAAGCCGGAGCAATCCTGCGCTTTCAAAATACTTTCAATCGATTTCGTATCAGGAAGCACCATCAGTGAGTGAGATTATGGAATCCAATTTCAGATATAATCTTTCTCTTGAAAATTATGCTGAGCTTTGCCACAGGAGTTTATCCTCATTCAAAAGAGATTTTCAAAAGCAGTATAATTTAACTCCTGGTAGATGGCTGCTTAATAAGAGGCTGGAGTATTCGGCAGTATTGCTAAGAAATAATCATATGAATATTTCACAGATTGTTTTCGAATCCGGCTTTGAAGACCTCTCACATTTCAGCCGGGTATTTAAAGAAAAGTTTGGATTATCCCCATCACAATTCCGAACTCAAACAGCATCTCAAAACTGACCTTCTCCACCAAATCTTTGAACTTTAAAGCAAAGTAATCGCCTCAGATTCGTATTAATTTTCCGGTATCATTAAGGAAAAATTATAAGGAGGTTATTTATGTCAGTTCAACCAAACAAAAATTGGGTAGAACTTGCTCATCAACTTGGAAAAGATTTTGAGAGCAGGGCGTCACAATACGATCGCGATGACAGGTTTGTAACAGAAAATTATTCTGCGTTAAAGGAGCGTGACTTTTTTAAGGCGATCATTCCCGAAGAACTTGGTGGAAACGGAGTTTTACATTCGGAAATGTGTAATATACTTCGAATACTGGCTCAATATTGCAGCTCTACTTCGTTAGCACTCTCAATGCATCAGCATCTTCTTTCAGCGAATGTCTGGAAATACAAACAAGGGCAGGGAATGGAAGAAATGCTTAAAAAAGTTGCAGCCAATCAACCTGTTCTAATCAGTACTGGAGCCAATGACTGGCTCGAATCAAGTGGTGAAATGGAAAAAACCAAAGCTGGTTTTTTTGTAACTGCTATTAAGCATTTTGCAAGTCAATCAGCCAGTGGAGATATTCTAGTTACAAGTGCAGCTTATGAAGATCCTGAAAATGGCTGGCAGGTTTTACATTTTGCAGTTCCGATTAAATCACAAGGTGTAACAGTTCTGGATAACTGGCAGGCAATGGGTATGAGAGGTACAGGTTCGCACAGTGTTAAGCTGGAAAAAGTTTTTGTCCCTGAAACAGCAATCACCTTACGTAGACCAAGAGGAGAATTTCATCCTGTTTGGAATGTTATACTGACTGTTGCAATGCCATTGATTATGTCAGTTTATCTTGGAATAGCACAGAAATCATTCAGGATTGCAATTAGCCATGCAGCAAGTCAAAAGAAAAACAGACCTTATATTCCTGAACTTATTGGTGAAATGCAAAACGCGCTCACAACTGCTGAGCTTAATGTGAAAGATATGATTCGAATTGCAAATGACTTTGACTTTAAACCCGTTGATCAGAATGGACAGGATATTTTAACAAGGAAAACAAATGCAGCGAATGCATGCATCAAAATTGTTGAAAAAGCCATGGAAATTGTGGGAGGTCAGGGATTCTACCGAAGCTTTGGACTTGAAAGACTTTTCAGGGATGTTCAGGCAGCTAAATACCATCCGCTTCAGGAAAAAGATCAGCTTCGTTTTTCGGGTGAATATATTTTGAAAAATGCATCCAAAAAATCTCCAGTAATTCTGGCAGCTTAAAACTTAATGTTCTCGCATATGTGATAACACAGGGACACAGCGCGCAGTGTCCCTTTCAATTATTGACGACTTCATTTCAAATTCTTATTTTTCAACAAGAATTATATATACTTACCACTAAATACACTTTAAAACTTATGAAAATATTTTTTGTATTTGTTTTATTTACTACATCTGTACTCTCCCAGGATGATTCAATCAAAAAAATATTCCCCGGCAAATGGAAAATGAATTCTGATAAATTAGAATATTACGAAGAATGGAAATTGATAAATGATAGCGAGATTATTGGCATCGGCTTTAGCATTGAAGAAGGAGATACAGTATTAAGTGAAAATCTCTATCTGAAAAAATTTGAAGCCACGTGGGCTTATATTGCATTACCGATAAATCAAACAATAACTCTTTTTGCATTAACAGAATTCTCGGAGAGTAAGTTCATCTTCGAGAATAAAGAGCACGATTATCCACAGAGAATAATTTATGAGTTTACTGCTGATGGTAAATTGAATGCAGCAATTGAAGGGATGATTGATGGTGAACTAATGAGAAGAGATTTTGGTTTTGTTAGGATTGAATAGTAACAAATATGATTATCAGACCAGCCACATCAAAAGATTATTCTGAAATAATAAAAATTTATAATCACGCTGTTGATGAAAAATTCGCAACTGCTGATACAGAGCACATTTCAATTGAATCAAGACATGACTGGTTTGCGCAGCACTTACCTGAGACGTATCCAATCTACGTTGCAGAAGAAAATGATGAGATAATTGGCTGGTGTTCATTAAGTCCACACAGGTCTGGCAGAAAAGCAGTAAGAACAGTTGCTGAGATTAGTTATTATATTCACAAAGATCACAGAAGAAAAGGTGTTGCAGGTTCTTTAATTCAGTACACA
>CAZLJI010000210.1:0-4742 GCA_964559565.1 uncultured Ignavibacteriaceae bacterium
GTACATCCAGAAATTATCAATAAGCATTCCGATTCTTTCTTCGCCATATTTTTCCGCTGCAAATTCCAAAAAACTTTGACCCTCTTTATACATTAAGAAACTGCCATAAATCATGTAAATGTTATCGAGACTTACGAAGTAGTTGTTGAGGACTGCATCTCTTAAAAGCATTTCAGCTTGTGCATCCCATTCGGTAGAATAAAATTCTGCCAGACCTTCAACAAACCAAAGAGGCGGCATTTTATTGGTGGGAATTCTGTGATCTTTTAGAATTCTATAAACTTTGTTTGTCATAAATACGTGAACAATTTCGTGCCTGATTACATGGCGGAAATCTTTCAGAGAACCATTACTCGGCAGTACAACTCTTCCTTTTAGAAATTCAAAAAAACCACCAACACCTTCAGGAATTAATCCGGGGGTAATATTTGTTTGTTGAAAATCTATTGTTGTATTGTAAAAAATAAGCGGGATTCTGCGTGTCACGAGGTGATTCATTCTTACCTTCAGTTCAGCATAAATTTCTTCAGCATAGCCTGCGCCAATTTCAGCTACATGTTCCATTTCACCGTAATAGTAAATATCGAAGTGATCCGTACGAAGAATTTTCCAGTCAAACTCCTCGTACTGAACTTTATTACGACCAAAGTAAAAGAATTGAGCTAAAGTAAAATCGTTAGCAAGAAATGTTGCTAAACAAGTAATGAAATATATTTTTGTGATTGTGGAAGAGTAAACAAGCATAAAACCGGATAAATTTTATTTGTGATGATATCATCATCCGGAGCCTAAATATCATGTAAGCCGCTGTTTCATCCTATGAATAAAATCAATCTCCGAAGGATCGAACCCGCGCAAAACCGACGCATAAAAAGATATCCAATCAGATAAAAAAATCAAATCCATAATTCGTACCTTTTTATTTTCTTCGTTGCTGCTGAGAATTAATACCTCAATCTTCTGTTCCGCAATCATTTCTTTCAAGGCGTCAAAGCGTTTCTTTATTTGGGGATGATATTCTTTATCTGTCAGATAAATAACCTTTGTATTGAATTGTTTTTCTTTAAATGATTCCCAACCGATTATTTCATTATGGTTCATTTCTGGAAGAGAATTATGGAAAGCGTGGAGCTTTGAATTTTCATTCAACTGACACTTCAGTCTATAGCCTGTTGAAGCAAGAAATTCAGATGAATAAATTATGGGAATAAATCCAATAATTTCCTCTGCAATTTGCATAGCCTTATTGTTTTCCAAGGAAAATTCTTCTCCCTTCTTCTGCCATAACTCAATTATCTTCTTAACATTGTTTTCTTCACTTGCGATTCCAAGTTCTTGCATAATTTTAAGTAACGAGATAAAGCTAAGTCCAAGAGCATACCTAGGTTGAAATCCATCTTGAATTTTAACATTTGGAATTTTTTTCGCTGAGGCAAGTTCACTAATTTTTCCGCCCGATGTGATAACAACAATTTTCGAATTTTTCTTTAACGTCTGTTCAAAACACGAAATAGTTTCTTCAGTATTCCCAGAATATGAAGAGATTATAACCAAAGTATTTTCATTCACGAATGATGGAAGATTGTATCCCCGAACTACATTAAATGGTATTTTCAATTCTCCTGATAAATAATCATTCAGCAAATCACCGCTAATTGCAGAACCTCCCAATCCGCAAAAAACTATTGAAGAAAATTTTTCTTTTTTTAGTTGTGATAAATCTATCTTATTACTCCAGGCATCCGATGCCTGCTTGTAGGTTTCCCTGAGAATTTTGAACTGATTTTGAGTATCGTATTTCCTGATGAAATCTTTAATCTGCATATACATTAAATAATTTGTCTTGTTCGGGTGATTTTATTCTTTTTGAAGAAATCTTCGATTGTAGCTTTTACTTCTTCCTCGCTTTGCAATTTTAAACATTGAGAAGCAAGTCGTTTTGCTTTTTTGAAATCGCAGCTTCTAATTATTCTTTTTGCATAAGGAATAGTTGAGGGTGA
This sequence comes from uncultured Ignavibacteriaceae bacterium, assembly GCA_964559565.1. GTDB lineage: Bacteria > Bacteroidota > Ignavibacteria > Ignavibacteriales > Ignavibacteriaceae > IGN2. The sequence continues at coordinate 2,001 of CAZLJI010000210.1, forward strand.
CATACTCAGACTATCTAAACCCAGACCAATTAGCAGTGGCATCGCAAGAGTATCAGCAGCCATTTCACCGCAAAGACTGATGGGCTTTTTAGATTTTTTTGTTTCATCAATTATATGCTTCAAAGTATTAATAACAACAGGACTGAATTCCTGATAAAGTTCTGATACGAGATCATTTCCCCTGTCCACTGCCATTAAATATTGAACAAGGTCGTTTGTTCCAATGCTTACAAAATCAACTTCCTTTGAAAAATCCCTGGCCATAACAGCCGCTGAAGGAACTTCAATCATAATCCCAACTTCAATATCTGCATCAAATTTTATTTTTTCAGCTTTTAGTTCTCTTTTACAAGATTCGATAATTTTTTTTGATTCCCTTATTTCTTTTAATGTGCTCACCATCGGGAGCATCATTTTAATATTTTTATTAGAACTTGATTTAAGGATCGCTCGTATCTGTGTTTTAAACAATGCTGGGTTTTCCAGCAGAAGTCTAATACCTCTTAAACCGAGAAATGGATTCGGTTCTTCAAAATCGAGGAATCTGAATTTGTCTCCGCCGATATCATAAACACGAATAGTTATTGAACCGGGATAAATTCTTGAGGAAAGCTTGGAATAAATGGTAGTTAGCTCTTCTTCATTAGGGAATTCACCAATTTCATTCAAAATTTGTTCAGACCTGTAAAGTCCAATACCGTTTGCACCACTGGTTATGACAATTTCGATTTCACCCGAGACATCAACATTGGCAAGAAGTTTAATTTCTCTTCCATCTTTTGTGACAGCTTTTTCATCTTTGAGTTCCTCAAGTTCTTTTTGAAGATCCAGAAGTCGTTTTCTTTTTTCGATGAAAAATTCCTTCTGCTCTTTAGTCGGTTTATTTATAACATATCCGTAAAAACCATCGACAATAATTTCATCGCCATCTTTTATCTGAGTTGTCGAGTTATGTGTTCCAACCACAGCCGGTATATTGAGTGAACGTGAGATGATTGCAGCGTGAGATGTAACACCGCCGTGATCGGTAACAAATGCAAGCACTTTATTTCGGGAGAGAAGAATTGTATCAGCCGGAGTTAGATTCTCACTTATTACGATTACGTTGTGCTCAATCTTAGATTCCCATCTTTTCTTTTGCAAATTTCTAATAATGCGCTGTTTAATATCCTCTATATCCAGAGCTCTTTCCTTCATATACGCTTCATGGGAGAGAATCATCTTACTCTGGTATGTAGATATCTCATCGTCAACAATATATTCAGGGGATTTTCGTTCTCGTTCAACTCGGCTGATAATTGCATCTAGCAAAATTGGATCATCAAGTATCATTAACTGAGCTTCAAATATTGCAGCACGAACTTCATCCATTTTTTCCCGTGCGACAGCAAAAATCTTGTTAAGTTCTTTTTTTGATTTGGCAATGGCTTCAGTTAAGTCGTGCTTTGCTTTTTCGATATCATCAATATCCGCTTTACTTATCTGTAGCTTTTCTTTAGTGTAAAGGTAGGCTTCTCCGATAATAATTCCAGGCGCAGCAGCAATACCTGCAATTTTATTTTCAGATGTGCGATAAATTTCTTTGAATGATTTCAAAGTTCGTCAAATCCCCTTTCAAAATAATTAATGATTTCATTTGCTGCCTGTTCTTCATCTTCCCCATTGAACGATAAAACAAGCTCTGCGCCTTCTTCTGCTGCTAAAGTCATGACACCAATAATACTTTTTCCGTTAATGTTCATACCATCTCGTGAGATAAAAAACTCACATTTAAATTTTGCTGCCATTTTAACTATTGTTGCTGCAGGTCGGGTATGCAATCCTGCTTTATTAACAATTTTTACTGTTCTTTCTATCATCAACTCGTTCTGTAAATTAGCGAATCAGCAAGCCATTTAAATATTTTTTTATTTTCATCATTCAGAGAATTAAGAGATCGCAATGCTTTTTGAGTATAGCCCTTTATTTCTCTTCGGGCATCATCCAGCACACCGAGTTTTTCATAAATCATTTTATATCCTGATACCTGGTTTCTCCTGATTCCATTTTTCTCAATTACTTTAAGGAGTTTTTTTCTGTCCTCCCCTTTTGATTTTTCAAGGGCTTCAAGAAAAAGAAAAGTTTTTTTACCTTCAACAAGATCGCCGCCAATAGTTTTTCCGAACTCTTTTTCATCCGCAGAAATATCAAGAAGATCATCCTGTATTTGGAAAGCAATGCCTAGATTCAATCCATAATTACCAAGAGCATTAACCTGCGTTTTTGTTCCTCCTCCGAGAATTGCTCCAATTCTGCAGCACATTTCTGCCATAGCCGCAGTCTTTTTCTTAATCATTACAATGTACTCTGAAAGAGAGACATTTTTTCTCAGCTCAAAATCAGTATCCAGACTCTGTCCTTCACAAACTTCAATCAAACCATGTGTGAAAGCACTTATTACTTCTTTTGTATTACCATCGCAATCTTTTAACAAAAATTCATAAGCAATTGAAAGTAAACTATCTCCTGCAAGTATTGCTGTATTATGATCATATTTTTTATGAAGAGTAAGCCTGCCTCTTCTTTTATCTGCGTTATCCATTATATCATCATGAACAAGCGTAAAATTATGAAGCATTTCAACGGCAGCAGCAGCATTGTATGCATCAGTGAACTTTCCGCCAACAGCTTTTGCTGAAAGCAGAACAAGCAGGGGACGAAGTCTTTTTCCACCACTGTTGAGAATGTATGAACCGGGTTCAT
>CAZLJI010000210.1:4752-5156 GCA_964559565.1 uncultured Ignavibacteriaceae bacterium
CTTTAATGCAAGTGAAAGAATTTTATTGATCTTTACTCTTTCAGTTTCATATAGTTTGATGTATTTATCCATTAGTAGAAATTTTCTTTTCTGATAAGTCTATTCTTACGTAATTCTTTTAATGTATTAGAACCTGTCAAAAACATTATCTTTTTAATTATCTCAAACCAATCGATGATTAAATTTTTTACTCCCTCAATTCCGTTTGAATCGAGCTGCTTCAAAATTATTCTGGCAGAAGCAACATAATCAGCCCCAAGTGCAAATGCCTTTGCAGCATCAAGGCCTGAATTTATTCCACCAGAGCCGATTAAAATAAATTTATAATCTTTTTTGAGTTTTGAATTTTCCCTCAAGCAAAAAGAAGTTGGTAATCCCCAGTCCCAAAAATAATCATTTGGTAT
>CAZLJI010000211.1:0-5120 GCA_964559565.1 uncultured Ignavibacteriaceae bacterium
CTCGCTTTCAACCGCGCATCATGGCGATGAAACGGTCGAACAGGTAGAGGGCGTCGTGCGGGCCGGGGGCATGCTCGGGATGGTACTGCACCGAAAAGGCCGGGTATTTCCTGTGCCGCATCCCCTCAACACTGTTATCGTTGAGATGCAGCATCTTAAAAAATCTTTTGGGAATAATCACGTGCTGCGGGATATTAATCTGGTTATTAATAAAGGAGAGAACCTTGCAATACTCGGACAATCCGGAACCGGTAAATCAGTACTGATTAAGTGCATCGTTGGATTAGTGGAGATTGATGATGGTAAGCTTCTGATTTATGGTAAGAATATTTCTGAGCTGAAGGATAAAGAGCTTATTGAAACACAAAAAAAAGTCGGTTTCCTTTTTCAGAGTGGCGCTCTTTATGATTCAATGACAGTAAGAGAAAATCTTGAATTCCCATTAAGAAAACAATTGAGTTCGATACCGAAAGAAGAATTAGAAGAGATAGTAAAAGAAGCATTAAACGATGTAGGGCTTGAAATGGCAATTGATAAAACGCCTTCTGAACTTTCAGGCGGTATGCGCAAACGTTTAGGCTTAGCCAGAACTTTGATTTTAAAACCTGAGATAATGCTTTATGATGAACCTACAACCGGGTTGGATCCTATAACATCAAAGGAAATAAGTAATCTCATTCTTGAAGTGCAAAAAAAATATAACACCACTTCAGTAATTATCACACACGATATTGAATGCACCAGGCTAACCGCAAATCGGATTATAGTATTGAAAGACGGTGTATGCGCAGCGGAAGGAACATTCAATGAACTTGAAAAATCCGCAGACCCCTGGGTAAGATCATTTTTTGAATAGTACGAAAGACAATTAAGCAGGAGTAAATCAAATGAAAAAAAAGATAAGTCATAAAGTCAGGCTCGGAATTTTTATTTCACTTGGAATCTTAATATTTATTTTAGCAATATATTTTATTGGTGAGAAGCAGCAATTATTCAGAAGCACTTTTCGTCTCAGCGGGGTATTTAAAGATGTCGCTGGTCTCCAGGTTGGTAACAATGTAAGATTATCGGGAATTAATGTGGGAACAATAGATAACATCACTATAATTAGTGATACTTCAGTCAAAGTTATAATTCTTATTGATGAAAACACCAGGCAGTATATTAAGAAGGATGCAGTTGCAAGTATTGGCTCGGAAGGGCTAATGGGCAACAAAGTTTTGGTAATTAGTCCGGGCACAGGAGGAAAAAAGAGTATTGAAAATGACGATGATATTGCAACATCTCAGCCTACGGATATAGACGAAATAATGAAATCTTTAAAAACAACTATTGATAATACAGCGTATATCACTGGTGACTTGGCTAAGATTGCCACCAATATAGAATCAGGAAAGGGAACCATTGGAAGGTTAATGATGGATAAAGAGTGGAGGCAAAATATCGAGGCTACTATTATCAATCTAAAAGAAGGTTCAGATGAATTTAAGGTAGTTATGGACAAGGCAGGTGAAATTGACAGCATTCTGATTGCTATAAAATCGACAATTGGATATACGGCTGGTATAACTGCTGATCTAGCGGCTATTACCAGCAGCTTACAATCAGGAGAAGGAACTATAGGAAGGCTGTTGATGAATACAACGGCAGCAGAAAATTTTGATTCCACAATGATTAATTTAAAAGAAGGTACGGCTGCACTTAAACTGCTATTGGAAAAAGCGCAGGGCAGCTGGCTACTGGGGGGTTTTTAAATACAACTTCTGTATTTGGTGTGAGGTGGATGAAGCAGAGTTGTCTAAATATTCATATCCGATTTCGCTGTAATAAATATTCAAGATATTATTATGAAAAAACAAAGCAAATCAGAAATTAAAAGTTTGGAGTTCTTACATTCTTCAATCGATGTAGTCGAAAATGATCTGTTAAAAGAAAGAGATCAATTAAAAACTATAATTGATTTGTCACCAACTTCTATTTGGTTTAAAGATGCAAATAATAATTTTATTAGTATAAATAAAGCTGCGGCAAAAATTGCAAACCGTGCTGTAAAAGATGTAGAAGGACATTCAGCCGACGAAATATTTCCAATTGAATCTTCGAATTACTATAAAGATGATTTGGAAGTTATTCACTCCGGTAAACCAAAATTAGGGATTATAGAATCTGCGACAACAGATGGAATAACCACCTGGGTTCAGACCGATAAAATACCATGGTATGATACTGATGGAAATATTGCAGGGATAGTTGCCTTTGCTTTGGATATTACAGATAATATTAGAGCACAGAAAAAATTGCAGACATCCGAAACTCGTTACAGGCGACTTTTTGAATCTGCAAAAGACGGTATACTTATTCTGGATGCAGAGAGCGGTCAGATTGATGATGTAAATCCATTCCTTATTGAGCTACTTGGATATTCTAAAGAAGAATTTTTAGATAAAAAGATTTGGGATATTGGAATTTTCAAAGACATTTTTGAGAATATAGATAAGTATGAAGAATTGAAAAAAATAGGATATGTCCGGTATGAAAATTTACCGCTGGAAACTAAAGATAGACGACATATTAATGTAGAATTTGTAAGTAATGTTTATTTTGCTGACAACAAAAAAGTAATCCAATGCAATATCCGTGACATAACCGATAGTGCACGTGCAGAAGAGGCTTTGCAGAGGAGCCGTAAGGAGTTTCAGGATTATTTTGATTCTGGCTCCGTGGGTTTGAGCGTAACAGCACCTGATAAATCCTGGAGTGAGGTTAATCAACGGCTTTGTAAGATGTTAGGATATACAAGAGAAGAATTACTCAATCTTACTTGGATTGAACTTTCCCATCCTGATGAATTAACTGCAAATTTGAAATTGTTCCAACAAGCATTGGATGGAAAGATAGATAATTATGAGCTTGACAAACGATTTATCAGAAAGGATGGCAGCATTGTTTATGCAACTCTTTCTGTAGTCTGTCAGCGTAATAATGACGGTTCAGTTCATCATCTCCTTTCTTCATATATAGACATCACTGAACGTAAACAAGCTGAAGAGGCGATGCGGGAAAGTGAAGATCGATATCATAATTTACTTAGTGCTGCCCCTGTTGGAATTGCTGTCTATTCGGATGGCAAATTTGTTTTTATCAATCCGGCAGGGCTAAAATTATTAGGTGCTGAAAACTATGATCAATTACTTGAAAAACCCATCACTGAAATAATTCATCCGGATGGATTGGAAAAATCCCTCAATCGTTTTCAGAGAATGCTTTCCGGTGAAAGTGGTCTTTATCCGACCAGAGATAAATTCATAAGATTAGATGGAAAGGTTGTTGATGTAGAAGTTATTGCATCGCTAATTGTTTATAATGACAAACCTTCGGTACAAGTTATTGTTACAGATATAACTGAACGTAAGAAAGCTGAAAGAGAAATCTTTAGTTCACGGGAACAGCTGAGAGCCTTAAATGCACGAATAGAAAAAGTTCAAGAAGAAGAAAGAATTAATCTTTCCAGAGAACTACACGACAACTTAGGTCAGAATCTTACAGGATTGAAGATTGATATTGCCTGGCTTGTAAAAAAGATTAAAGGTGAAATAACTGTTGACCCAGAAGTACTTATTACTAAAACCGATAGTATGTTAGTTCTAATAGATGGGATCATAAGCGACATAAGAAGAATTTCTGCTGATCTTCGCCCGAATGTTTTGGATTATTTCGGTCTAATCCCTTCTATTGAATGGCAAACTGAAGAATATAAAAAAAGAACAGAGTTACAATGTGAATTTATAACAAATGTAACAGATATAAATTTTAAAACTGAAATCAATTCTTCCATATTCCGAATTTTCCAGGAAGCATTTACTAATATTATAAGACACTCCAAGGCAACAAAAGTTATGATCAAAATAACAGAAAAGTCAGATGTTTTAATGTTAGAAATTTCAGATAATGGGATAGGAATTAATGGAGCATTATTATCGGATGATAATTCACTTGGGATTATAGGAATGAAGGAAAGAACATTACAGTTTAATGGACAACTTAATATAGAAAATGTTTCAGAAGGTGGAACCAAATTAACACTTATTATTCCGAAGCCAGGTAAAAATTGATAAAAATATTAATTGCAGACGACCATCCAATTGTTCGACAAGGATTAAGGCAAATCATACAAGATGAAAAGGATATGAAGGTTGTCTGTGAAGCAGCAAATAGTGAGGAAGTTCTGGTTAACTTAAAAGAACAAGATATAGATGTTCTATTGCTTGACATTGCTATGCCCGGTAAAAGTGGGTTAGAGCTTCTTAGTGATCTTAAAATCCATTACCCCAATTTGCCAATTTTAGTATTAAGCGCATTACCGGAAGAAGCGTATGCAAGACGAGTTATTAAAATGGGAGCGATGGGTTATATTCATAAAGAAAGTGCACCCGATCTCCTCGTGCCGGCAATTAAGAAAGCCATATCCGGTCAGACTTATATAAGCAGTAAGCTTGCTAACATTTTAGTTTCAGACCTTTCCGGAAAAAATAAAGGCACTATTTACGAACAATTATCAGAAAGGGAGTTTGAAGTCTTGCGTCTAATTGGCAGTGGAAAATCTGTAGGTGAAATTGCCGAAGTACTTAATTTGGCTGTAACAACAATCAGTACCTACAGAGCAAGAATTCTCGAAAAACTTAAACTGAAAAACAATGCTGAAATTATTCAATATTGTATTTCAGAACATTTACTTACCCATTAATCCCGTTTCAATAAAATTTAATTATTCCTCTTCGATTTATAGTATAAACCACTACAGGATTTAATCCTTTCTACTACAACCATTTCAGAGTCTCTTCTATTTTATAAAAAGATTGTTTCGCCCAAGTTTCATCAAGTCTTTTAATTACGTCTCTGCCCGTACTCAGAGACTCACAATTTTTAGAAAGGATATATGATGCACAATCTAAAATATTTTAGCTTAAAGATTTTTAAAGTAATCATTCTGCTAATTCTCTCTGGCCTTTTCTATTGCAATATTATTTATGCTACACCCTACTACGTTGATAAAAACGCTGCGGGGTTAAATAACGGCACAAGCTGGACTAATGCCTGGAAATCATTCTCAAACATAAATT
>CAZLJI010000212.1:0-5117 GCA_964559565.1 uncultured Ignavibacteriaceae bacterium
ACGAATGCTGCACAATTGAAATAGCACCAGGACATCTCTCGCTGGTCCAACTGTCCAGCCCATATTACAGCTGAATCGATCTTCACTTTGGCCGCGATGACCTTAAGGCGTTCTTGGTAAGTGACAGAACTGTCACCCGGTTTGCCTGCGATGACCAGTTTCGGCAAAGGGTTTCTGTTGTTCACCAAGGCTCCTGCCAATATCAGGTCTTCAAGTCCTCGGGCCGGTCGTATGGAGCCCGCGGTGAAAAGGAATGGCTCGGATATTTCTTTTAATGAAACGGGAGGCTTTACGCTATCCCGTGTCGGCGGCTCATCAGCACCATGATATATTAGTTTTATTTTGCCTTCATGAATATGCCAGGATTGAACGATGAAATCACGGACGTGATTCGAAACAGCAATAATCCGTTTTGCACCACGGCAGGCCTCCCTAGCTTCACGGCGTCGCACTAGATTCTTAAGACAATCGATGATCGGGTTTCCCGCGCAAGGCACGCTTAATGGCTCCATGTTTCTAACCATGACAACGGTGGGGATGGTATTAATTGCTAAGCGACGAGCTGTGGGAATAAATACAACGTCTGGCCGGACATCGCGAATTCTTGCTATTAATTCCCTGTTGCCGAATGTCACGCGAGAAGGATAATAAGTTTGAATAGAGCAGTTCGGGATGTTAATGTCTAAAGCCATCCGAACTGGAATAAAGAGTTCCAGATGGCTTATCTCTGGATTCCCCATAAGCAGTGGCACCAGTTTTTTTAGATATTTCTGGTATCCGCCGCTTAATTCACCACCCGTCATGTTGACAATTGCAACGCGCATTCGTGTTCATTAACAAGTAAGTGTTCACGGCCATCCCGTAAACGCCTACAATTATTACTAACCTATTTCAACATGCCTATATACTCAATAACGCTTTGAGCGAATTCTCTTTCCAGGTCAGGATCCTCCGTAATCCTTACCCACCTGCCGTCTGAATCTCTAGTGTAGTAATAACTTGATTTCTCAATTGTATAATTCCCAAAACTTACAAATTGAAATTCCATGAGCCTATACATGTTATCTGAATGTGCAATATCCATGGAAATAAACGGCACATTAAAATATTTAAATATACTGTACGCATAATCAAGCAATTTATCATTTACATCATTCGGAAATTGGAACATACCACTTCCACTCGCCCTAATGTCATTATGTCTGTTGTGCCTATATAATACATAATATTTTCTTCCATACACCAATATCTTAAAGTCGCCACACAAGCCCTCAATGTATTCCTGCGCAACAAATTTTCTCCTATGAGTTGATTTCGGAATATATAATCTACACTTATACCTGTTATACATATTAGCCATGTATTCTTTCAGACTGAATGAAGAACTTAATATTTTCGCATAACTGTCTTTCTGTTTTTTGCCGCACATTAGTTTAACGCCCTTTCCTCTAGCGCCACTCGCTGGTTTCATAATTACTTTATCTGGCAATTTACCAGCACCAGCTTTGTATTCCTCGAAAGTTCCATAGTACCATGATTTCACATTATTTACATCCTTATTGTTTGACAGCGACCTCAATATTTCCATAAATACTTTATTGTGGTGAGACCTAAACTTGTATATATCTGGAATTAGTATTGCACCCTGTAGCGTTAGTCCTAACAATATATCTTCAATATAATCCTTATACAACATATTATTATCTTCAACTGATTGATACAGAACATAACAGTTGCTATAAGAATTCTTAATAAAGTTAATATCACTGAATCTCACGACATTTACACTATATCCGTATTCCGATAGAATGCTGGATATTTTATTTACATTAATACTGCAACCAATATATTTAACTGATTCAAATAAATGATTCCTATAATCAGTAATTATTATTACATTTTTAAATTTATTACATTGATTCATGACCGATTCTTTCGTAATTCATCCATTTGTTTGCTAAATAATATGCAATGTATTTGTTTAATCTCCTGTATCTAGCATAACTATTTATATTCTCTAATATGCTTTGTTCCATGCACATTCTCTTTAAATACATTATATATGTAATAATGTTGAATTTACACAATACACCCGAATTACATATATCCACATGCAACATTCTGCCCATCATTATATTTAATTTATTTACGGAATAATTAATCCATTTAATATATTTATTGCAATTGCTATTATCTATTGGATCCTCATGATTGTTTATTCTTAATATGTGAGATACTCGCGCAGCGCATGCTATACTATATAATCCATATGCACTATTTGTGATTGATGTCGCGTGCTTTCTTATGCTAACTAATTCATCTTGCAGGCATTTAATTAATCCATACCTACTCATCCTCAACCAAAGGTCAACATCTTCAGCGCCATTTAATTGTTTTCTATAACATCCAATATTGCTTGCTATATACTTATAATACATAACAGATGAATGCGGAAATGGTGATTTTCCTTCTACCATATCTCTCGCAATATACTTACTATTGTATTTATATAGACCTAACGCCCTATTGTCAGAATCAATTATTTTGCAGTTAGTACCAACTACTATACTATTACTTTTCATCATGTACAACACTTGTTTTTCTAGTCTATTTTCATCAGATATATCATCTGCATCTTGACGGGCGATTATATTTCCTTTTGCATACTTGATTCCATAATTAAGCGTGTCTGCCAATCCAGTATTATATTTGCTTATAAAGACAATTCTTTTATCAATGCTTTTATACTTATTTACGATATTACGTGAGTTGTCAGTCGACCCATCGTTTATTACAATTACTTCAATATTAGAATATGTTTGCTTTAAAATGCTTTCTATAGAATATCCTATCCACTTCTCAGCGTTGTAACATGGAATTACTACAGATATTAAAGAATTAATCACAATATAATCCAATCTCTCGGTATTAATCCAGAACAACCCCATGCAGTTTTTCCATTTAGCTTAACGTTGGGTGCAATTACAACTTTATGTATATTATTGGACAACCAAGCACCCCACCAGCTGAATGTACTATTTGCAATAATATAGTATTTACATTTTGTCATTAACCACAGGTCCGCATATGCATTATCACTGCCTCTGTTATGAGATATGTATGTTATGTTGTTTGATGCTATTGGGTAATATTTTAATGCATCTTCAATGTTATCCGAGAATATATAATAATGCGGCGTATTTACCATTTTACTAATTGTATCAATCGCTCTTTTGTAGTATTCTTGCGAAGTGTTATATTTACATTGATTACCTGGTTCGTCAAAAAACCGATAATGCACTGCGACCGCATTGCTATTTTGAATATGATTCGCCATTGAGACATTAATAGAATCCGTCGGCGGTATTATTTTTAAGTCATCTCGTATTACGGATTCTATATCTATAAAGTAATATTCACTTTGCCAATAACCCTCTAAATATAAATTTCCTTTTGGTCGAACAGTTAATAATCTTTTGTCAAAGTCATCGTATTCTTGTGTAATATAATTTCGATTACTATATTTTTTGTATTTATTTATATGTCGTTTGATATATCTTCTAACACGAGATAGTGGTTCAAGTCGTTCACTTGCTGTCGCTTTTCTAAACGGAATATTAAAGTGATACAATTGATATTGGCGCATATATAATTTATCATATTTGAATCCGCTTATATCATCAATTACAAGATTTACATTGTTAATATATGCCATTCTTCTAGCTGCCGCATAAGTAAATAACTGATTACCAACACCGCCCGATATGCGAACTATAATCATTTGTATAATTATATTACTGCAACCAATCAAACCTCTATTCTATATTACAACCTTATCTCGTCATATAATTCGCGCTCATATTATTATACTGATTTATCATTATATAATATATTGACATTGCACATATATATATAGGAATCATAAAATTCATAATCCCTGTAAATGCCATCCAATTTGCCACTAATATTAATTGAACAATAACAATATGATATAAGAATACTGACATATTATTATACCTATCGCAATATTTAATTAGAAGTCTAAATCCGTATCCGAACACAAATGCAACAAATATACCATAATAACCAAAGTTAGCATAAGCTTCTCCTGGAATCGTTACTGCAGACTGAGTCGATTTTGGCCATCCCATACCTCTAGTTATATCATCGATTCCATACCATTCAGGTTTATCTTTGTATATACTTCTTGGGATTGGCAATAGCAACATATCTATATATGTTTTTCCGTATAGATAATCAATCTTATTATTATAATTGTACATAATATGCGATATCCCCATTATTCCGCTACCTTGATTTATAACAACATATATTTCATTGCTGCTATCATGTGTCGAATATATATCTCCATATTTTTTTCTCATGTAACCATATATAAACAATACCATAATTGCCGTAAATACTATTGCATATATTTTTACTTTACTTCTTAATATAGCAGTTAACTTCCTTCGGACATTTATATTATTGTTACAACATCTGATGTATTCTACAAATGCTATACCTATCATGAAAGAAAATATTGAACCACGATAATATGTCGAAATATTCCCAACAATTGCTAACAAAGGAAATATTAGACCATAAAGAATTTTTTTGTTACAAGTATATCTAAAATAATATCCACACATTACAGATGTATCAAATACATATCTCCATGGAAACCGCCGAATTATTAACTCATAATAACTAAGCGTTTGATCATGCATTTTTCCTTCCCATCTCACTAATATTTTGTAGCTATACCATTCATATAATCCTCCATATTCAGAAATATCATACAAAATAGACATATACGTGAATAACGCACTAATTATTAGAATAGTTGTTAATTTATTGCTGATTCTGTTTATATTCACATATTTTACCACAGGTGTATCACGTGATATATTATTATATGTCATAACAAATATCATAATAGCATAAAATATTGTATAATATAATATTCCTTTAATTAAATCGTATTCTCCAATAACATCCATCCATTGTGCCTTGTCTGGTATTCCAGTTACTGCCCACAATAATGCTGGTACATATACATCTACAATTGACAATGACAACATTATCACGGCAGCATGAAACACAATATAACCACT
>CAZLJI010000213.1:0-5100 GCA_964559565.1 uncultured Ignavibacteriaceae bacterium
ATAACACGAGCAGATATTAAGGCTCCCGAAGTTGTTCAACTTTTAAGAACGGTTTATCCGGATTTTGATCCTTGTGCATATTTGAATGGTTCAGAAAAACCAGACTCATTCAAATGGTTACTGACTGGAAGATTAGGTACAAAACAAAAAATTTATGGTTATGTTGGAAACAAAGGAATGGAAATGGTTCAGATGTTCTACCACCTTTTCTTTGATAAATATCTTGCCTATGCTGGACCTAAATGGACTCGAAAAGGTAAAAGCATGTTACTTATGGGTGCGTTAGATAAGAAACTTAGAAATACATTTTTCAATTTCTATAAAAACCCCCTGAATATTTTCAAAAGGCTTCATTACCAATCAGTGATGATTATTCAGCCAGTTGATTTTACAGAGGATGGAAGACAAAGCATGTGCGACGGTTGTCCTGATATTACAGTATGGAATGGTCAGCTTGTCTGGTCCTGCAGAATGGAAGAGCAGTTAAAGTTTGGTCACAACCTTAAAACCTATCCAAAAGGATTTACGAATTAGCGAAATTCATAACAGTAATTTTGTAAAGCCGCTTTTCACAGCGGCTTTGTTATTGTAATTCCATCATCTCATCTCTATTTTTACGATGTAAATTTTGCGCCCGTAGCTCAACTGGATAGAGCATCAGACTTCGGATCTGAGGGTTTGGGGTTCGAATCCCTACGGGCGTACTCCTTTCTCTATTAAGAATGAATAATTAACAATGAAGAATTTTGACTATCCATTTAGCACATTCAATGATATTCGATGAAACCAAATATCGATTTATGTTTGCGGCTCTGCAGCAAGCAGAAAACGCGTTGGAAGAAAATGAGGTTCCTGTTGGAGCTGTTGTAGTTAACGATAATAAGATAATTGGTCGTGGCTATAACCAAGTTGAGAAACTAAAAGATGCAACAGCTCATGCTGAAATGATAGCCCTCACTGCTGCAGCAAATCATATTGGTAATTGGCGGTTGACTAATTGTTCCATTTACGTTACTCTTGAACCTTGCGTAATGTGTACGGGTGCTTTGCTGTCATCAAGGGTAAAGGAACTTTACTTTTCAATTTTTGATACAAAGTTTGGCGCATGCGGAAGTGTGTACAACCTGGCTGAGGATGGAAAAACTAACCATAAAATAAACGTTTATTCAGGTATTTATGCAGAGGAAAGTAAAAAGTTGCTGCAGGAGTTTTTCAATCAGTTGAAAAACAAAAGTAAGCTTAAATTTTCTAAGCCAACTACTTGAGACTCCATTTAGATTTCTCTAATTTGCAATAAAAAATAATATTCTTATGCGATTACTTTTATTCGGGGCACCTGGTGTTGGAAAAGGCACACAGGCAAAATTACTCTCTTCAAAATTTAACATACCTCACATCTCAACTGGTGATATTTTAAGGCAGGCAGTAAAAGATGAAACCGATCTGGGGAAAAAAGCTCAGGAGATTATGAGTAGAGGTGATCTTGTGCCTGACGATGTAATGATAGGAATAATTAAGTACAGATTTACAAAGAGCGATTGCAATTCTGGATTTATCCTTGATGGATTTCCAAGAACAGCAAAACAGGCTGTTGAACTTGACAAGCTTCTTCACGAAATGAATATAAATGATATAAAATTAATTAATATTTATGCGGATGAAGAAGAAATTGTAAAACGACTGAATAGTAGAAGAGCCTGTAAAGAATGCGGAAGTATTTTTACTTTATCTGAAATCGAAAACAAAGATAATTGTCCGAATTGTGTTGCCAGAAATAGTTTTTACTTGAGGGATGATGATAAAGAAGAAGTAATCAGGAAACGATTAGAAATTTTTCGCAAGACAACTGAACCAGTATTAAAGTATTATGAAAAACAAGGCAAGGTGATTTCTATTAATGGTCTCGGTTCAGTTGATGAAGTGAATAGCGAATTGTTAAAGCTTCTCTGTAAATAAATATTAGCTTTCAACTTTCTGTTTAATTATGGCCTTTAAAGCTCTACCATCCTCGAGCTTTATTACTCTTTGATTTGCCTTTTTTACGATTTCATAGTTATGAGTAACAACCAGGACTGCAGTACCCCTTTTATTTATTTTTTTGAGCAGAGCTAAAATCTCACCGGAAGTTTCAGGATCAAGATTACCTGTCGGTTCGTCAGCCAGAACAAGAATTGGATCATTTATGATTGCCCTTGCAATTGCAACTCGTTGCTGCTCTCCTCCAGAAAGTTCGTGCGGTCTATTGAGTCGCTTATGTAAAAGTCCAACATCCGTCAACGTCTCATTTATTCTTTTCCTTATCTCTTTGGATGAAATGCCAGTAACTTTCATAATGTATGCTAAGTTTTGATAAACATTTCTATCTGGTAAAAGTTTAAAGTCCTGAAAGATCACACCAATTTTTCTTCTTAATAATGGAATTTGATATGGTTTAATTGTTTGTGAATCGAACTCAGCAACGCGCACGGTTCCGGTAAGCGGGAATAAGTTCATATAAATTAATTGCATTAAAGTACTTTTACCTATCCCACTTTTACCAATAACAAAAGCAAACTCACCGTACTCCAATTCCATATTAAGATTAGTAAAAACAGGCTGGTTCTTATAATGGAATTCAACATTGTCTAAAGAAAGCATCATCAGTTAATTTTCCTCATCACAAATTGGGCTCTTTGAGATTTTTTTTTAACATCTTTGAAAGTAAAACAATCATAACAAGCTTCAGTATATAAACCTGCTTTCTCTGCAAGCTTTATAAACGTATCAATTTTATAAATTTTTTCTTTGTGCACTTCCTTAAATTCATTTCCAAAATCATCTTTAATACAGAAATGATTAGAATGAATTCTGCTTATTTTATTATAATGGCTAATACGTTGGAATGAATAACCATTAGATCGACCTTCTTCTGATTTACTCACAACGAAATTCAAACTGTTGCTTTCAAGGCTTACATCAAAAGTAAATACACCATCACTTTTCAGCAAGTGAAATACTTCCGTAAATAATCTAAAAAGAGTTTTTTGCTTTAAGATATAGTTAACACCATCAAAGTTAGAAAATATAAAATCAAATTTTGATTTTAGTGGAAGTGCTGTCATATCACAGCATATCTTGTTTAGATTATTTTTCTTTGATGAGCTCAACATAGATAAGGAAATATCAGTAGCAACATAATTTGAATATCTGGCAGAAATGAATTCAGCGATCTTACAGTTTCCAGCTCCAAGTTCAAGAATTTTTGCATCAATTTCAATGTAGTCACCAGCTATTTTAAGAATATAATTTGACCAACTCTCATAATCCAATTTTTTCATTAAAGTATCAAAAATAGCTGACACCTTTTCGTATGGTTTAACAATCATACGTCTTTAATCTTATTCTTTCTATTTTTCAGAATGATTTCCGCATATTTAAAAGCCTCGATCATACTTGATTCATCAGCTATTCCTTTTCCTGCAATGTCGTATGCTGTACCGTGATCCGGTGAAGTTCGTATTATTGGCAAACCTGCAGAATAATTAACTCCTGTTCCGGAATTAATATATTTAAATGGAATTAAAACCTGATCGTGGTATAAGCCAAACACCAAATCGTAATTTTCAAATCGTTTGTTAGCAAAAAAAGCATCTGAAGAGAAAGGACCCTCTAATATTCCTTCATATTTTTTCTGCCTGATAATAGGTTCAATTATTTCTATTTCCTCTTTACCAATTATTCCACCTTCGCCAGCATGAGGATTTAATCCCAGCAATCCTATTTTTGGATTACTGATTCCAAGATCAATGTTTAACATACTTATCAGAGTATCAAGTTTTCCTGATAAAGCTTTAATATTCAAAGACTTGGAAACATCTTTTAATGGAATATGAATAGAATAAAGAGCAACTCTTAATTTTTTAGAAAGAAAAGTCATGATAAAATTTTTAACTCCACACCAATCAGCGTACATCTCTGTTTGACCAGGATATTTTACTCTGGCCATTTTTAATGCAGTCTTCGATACTGGAGCAGTTACAACAGCGTCTGCCAACTTTTTGTTCAATAAATCAAAAGATAACTTCAATGCAAGGTACGATGCTTCACCAGATGCAATTGTCGGTTTGCTAATGTTTTGTCTGAATGATGTCGTAGTATGAATAACAACTTGCGAAGTGTTTATCCTATCAAAAGCAAAATCTCTGACTATCTTGAAACTGAAATTGGGTCTTATTAAAAGCGAGGTTCTTGCAAAAACATTTTTAGGAATGATAAGAATGAATTGAGTTTCTTTATCATGTAGAGTAATTTTATTTAGAGCTTTAAGCGCAATTTCAGGTCCGATTCCATTAATATCACCACAAGTAAAAACAATTCTTTTCATCAATTCTCAGTCAAAGAAAAATTACCGGTACCTTTTTTATCGACAAATGTAAATTTTCTTTCAGGATTCAAGTAGGTCCAAGTTTCCATAACCTGACCTTGTGGATTCGATAAACGATCTATTTTAACTGGTTTACCAAATTTTATATAAACCACACCTCTGTCAGTCTTTGCACCATTACCTTTGCCGATTCCTTTGAACTCTTTAATGGCATAATCCACACGAGTGTAATATTCAAACATAACTTCGTTATAAGTTGTTTCCGGAGTCGGATCAAATTTAGCCCAGTATTCTTTCAATATTTCAGAATAGTCAGAACTGCTATTCGATAAGAGGATAGATACCACTGAATCAGATTCTATGAAACTTACAAACTCAATTGCTTCCTCGGGATTCATCAAAGAGAATGGCTTATTTAACCAAACTATTTTGGACTGAAATTCTTCATCAATTGAATTTTCTTCACTAGTTACCTGTAATGTTACTTCGCCTTCGTTTAACTTTTCATTTACATTTCTTAATACAAAATTCCTGAGTGGGATAGCTTCAGTGATTCTAGTAACTGATAAATGCTTCTCACATTCAGTTATTCCAATAGGAATAACGTAAGACTCAGTTATTTTTGTGGAAATTACAACTTCATCATTGTTCTCTATGATGACATCAATTTCGCTTATTGATGTATCAGTGACCGGAATAACAAGATGAAATTTCTCATTGCTAAAAGGAACATTTCC
>CAZLJI010000214.1:0-5080 GCA_964559565.1 uncultured Ignavibacteriaceae bacterium
TTCTCATCCCGATTTTAATCGGGATAAACTCCACTGGGAATCTACAATTCTTCCACCGTTGGATTCCTGCTTTCGCAGGAATGACATCGTAGGTAAAACAACATCTCTGCAAATTCATAAATGCGAACGCTACTTCCCCTTCTTATCCTTCTGCTTTATTTTATCATCAACATCTTCTTTCTTCTCAGCGGTGACGTTTTTAATCATTCCAAGTTTCGTACGAATTTCTTTATCCAGATTATTTCTCATATCCTGCATTTCGATTAACTTTTGTCTAAAGCCTTCCCTGCCCTGGAATCTATCTTCTCCATAACTAAACCATGCACCACTTTTTTTAACCATTCCCAACTCAACTCCAAGATCTATCAGGTCGCCAGTTTTACTAATCCCTTCATTGTAAAGAATATCAAACTCAACTTGTTTGAAAGGTGGAGCAACTTTGCTTTTAACAATTTTAACTTTTGTCCTGTTACCAATAACATCTTCGCCTTCTTTAATTGCAGCAATTCTTCTAATATCAATTCGTACGGATGCATAAAATTTAAGCGCATTTCCACCAGTTGTTGTTTCGGGATTGCCGAACATAACACCAATTTTACTTCTAAGCTGATTAACAAATATCACTGAAGTTTTAGATTTTGAAATTGCTGCTGTAAGCTTACGAAGTGCCTGCGACATTAATCTTGCCTGAACTGCCATCGTCGCATCTCCCATTTCTCCTTCAATCTCAGAGCGAGGAACCAATGCTGCAACTGAATCAATCACAATTACATCAAGTGCATTGCTGCGAACTAAAGTATCTGTAATCTCAAGCGCTTGTTCACCAAAATCCGGCTGCGAGATGAGAAGATTTGCAGTATCAACTCCTAACTTTTTTGCATAATTAACATCAAGAGCATGTTCTGCATCGATGAACGCCGCAAGTCCACCCATCTTTTGTGCTTCTGCAATTACATGCAAACAGAGAGTTGTTTTACCGCTAGATTCAGGTCCATAAATTTCAGTTACCCTTCCTCTTGGTATTCCGCCAATTCCCAGTGCGTAATCAAGTGAGAGTGCACCGGTTGGTATTGCTTCAATATCATTTATAACACCATCGCCCAATTTCATTATGGAACCTTTGCCATAGGTTTTCTCGATGGACGAGATTGCGTCTTCGATGATTTTCATTTTTTGTTCTTTATCTGCAGCCATTTTAGTCTCCATTATTTAAGTTCATAAATTTTTAAAACTTTGTATTCAGATCCGCTTGGTTTGAGTACACTCTGTATAAGAGCAATTTGATTAGTATTAAATTCTACTGAAGCGAATTTATACTCTTTAATTTTTTTAATGAAATCCTCAGTCACCCTTTCTTTAATGCGAAGCAACGTTAGATGCCCTTTAAATTTTCTTTTTTCTACTTCTATGTTGTAATTCTTTAATCTACCATTCAACTCATCAACAAGTGAAATAATAGAGGCATCAGTTTCTAAATTACACCAGAGTATTCTTGCCTCATTATCCCAGAAGAAAAAACCAAACCTTGAAATCGTACAATCAAAAGAAAAATAATTTTTTACAAACTCAAGTTCATTAGTAATATGTGGAAGCAGTGCTTCTTTTACTTCGCCGATAAATTTTAAAGTAAGATGAATTTTATCTTTTTCTTCCCATCTATATTCCGATGTGTTCGTAATAACACTTTTGCAATGATCAAAAACAATAGATTTGACTTCATCGGGAATAAGTAACGCAATAAATAGTCTAATCATCCCACGAAATTCCAAGAAGCTGTCTTCTTACAAAATCAAGTGCAGCTTGAGCAGTCCGCTGTTTATTCAACAAACGATCATCACCGAAATGAAATTTTCTTGCTGAGCAAACTTTTTCATCACAGTAACCAATATAAACGAGTCCAATTGGTTTATCAGCTGTTGCTCCCGTTGGACCCATTATTCCTGTAGTGGCCAGACCGATATCTGCACCGCTTGTGGATTTAACTCCTTCAGCCATTTGCATTGCTACTTCCATACTTACAGCACCGTGCTCTGCAAGAGTATCTTCATCTACTTTTAATATTTCAACTTTAGCAGCGTTGCTATAGCAGATAACACCTCGCTCAAAATATTTGCTGCTACCGCTAACATTAGTGAGCATATTTCCGACAAGTCCACCCGTGCAAGATTCAGCAGTTGCAATTTTATATTCTCTTTCCATCAGAAGTCTGCCAACAACTGCTTCAAGCTGATCATCACCAACTCCATAAATAAATCTTCCGGCTTTGCTTCTAATTCTCTGCTCAACTTCCATAAGTTTATTCTTTAATTCTTTTTCGTCCTCACCTTCAACAGATAATCGAAGTTTCACACCAAATTGATTTGGCAGAAAAGCAAGTTTTGCACCTTGTAAAAGATCGTCAATATTTCCCAATCTTTCATACAAGGTTGACTCAGGAATACCGGTGGTAAGTATCATCTTTCTTAATAGAATTTTTTGACTCGCACCAATTCTCTCTTTTAGTTTTGGGATGATTGTAAATTCCATCATCGCTTCCATTTCGTATGGAACACCGGGCATCACCGCGTATATCTTATCATCTTTTTCAATCCAGAAACCTGGAGCAGTACCTAGCTGGTTTCTAATAACTTCAGCAATTTTTGGAACCTTTGCTTGATCAATATTTACATCGGTTACTACTCTTTTCCTTTTTTCAAAAAGAGTTTTTATGTCTTCAAGAACTTCTGCGTTGTCGATTAACTCTGTATTAAAAAAATCAATAATAGATTTTCTCGTGACATCGTCGTGTGTTGGCCCCAACCCTCCTGTGACTAATATTAAATCAGCAGCGTCAGAAGCATATTTTAATTCATTCAGAATCAATGAATTGTCATCGCCAACGACTGAAGTTTTAATAACAGGGATATTTACATCAAATAGTTGAGTTCCGATGTATGCAGCGTTTGTGTTAAGAGTATTTCCGAGAAGAATTTCATCGCCAATCGTAATAATATATGCTTTCATTTGAATCAAATAATGTGGTTAAAAAGTGCCGAGCAAATATACTACAAGATGCATAATTATGAGAGTGTAAATGCCTGAAATCACATAATCAATCATAATTCCCAAACCACCTTTACGTCTTTCCAGTTTTCTTGCAGGAGGTGGTTTAATAATGTCAAGAATTCTCCAAAGAATAAATGATGCCGCAATAATTCCAACCGTTTTTGGTAGTGCAACAAGCGAAATCCACATTCCAACTACTTCATCAACAGTGCATTGAGCAGGATCTTTCCCGTATTCAATGTCGAATTTGGTTCCCACATAGATTCCGTAAACGATAAAAATTATTATTGCAGGAATGATAACAAATAATTCCTCGAAGCCAGGTATTAGATAAATGATTAATGCGGCAAGACTTCCAACTGTACCTGAAATGTAAGGTGAATAGCCTGTATAGAATCCAGAACCAATAAATTTTTCGAAAAAATTAATTTTCAATTTTCAACAACTTTAAAATGATTTGCCAATTTCTCTTCATATAAAGAACACCTGAGTGAAATGTTACTGCAGTTATCAGTAAGGCGATATAAAATATTAGTTGCTCATTAAGCAATGATGAAATTAGGTTACCATAGACAGAATTAATTTCCGGCGTATATCGAGCAACAAATAATATTAATAGATAATAAAGGAAAATCATTTGAAGCAGAGTTTTCCATTTTGCATAATAGCTTGTTGTGAATGCGTAGCTTTTCATATCAGCAAATACTCTTAGCAGAGTAATAATAACATCCCTTCCAACAATGATTATCACCATCCACCAAGGAATTAACTCAACAATCGCAAATCCGATAAAAGCAGCAGATGTTAAAATTTTATCTGCAAGCGGATCCCAGAATTTTCCCCAGCTTGTGATGTAGTTGAATTTTCTTGCCAGCCAGCCGTCATACCAATCAGAAAGAGCCGCTATGATGTAAATTGCGACTGAGACTTGCTTCATCCAAACTATATCGGAAAGAAATAAATAAAGGAATACCGGTGATAGTATTATTCTTAATATCGTAAGTTGATTTGGAAGCGTCATCTAATAATAAGATCCCGGTTGAAAAGGAAATCAGGACTAATTTCAATAATTAGTTGTAATTCTAATAAAAAAATTATTAGAAATAAAATTAAACTAAGCTATCCCCGGTTAATTTTTTATAGATGTCGAGGTATTTTTCGCTTGTTTTAATAATAATATCGTCGGGCAGCGGTGGTGGCGGTGGCTGCATATTAAATTTTATAGAGATGAGATAATCACGAACAAATTGCTTATCATAACTTTCCTGCCCTTTTCCCTTCTCATATTTATCTAGAGGCCAGAACCTTGATGAATCTGGAGTAAGAACTTCATCAACCAGAATTATTTCGCCGTTAACTTTACCAAACTCAAACTTGGTATCTGCTATAATAATTCCTTTAGTGAGAGCGTAGTCTGAAGCTTTTTTGTAGATATTAATGGTAGCATTTTTTACAGCATTAAATGTATCCTTGTCAACTATTTGTAACGCCTGCTCTGCAGAAATATTTTCATCGTGCTCACCAATTTCAGCTTTTGTTGATGGAGTAAAAAGCGGTTCAGGAAATTTTTCTGATTCCTGCAATCCTTTAGAAAGTTTAATTCCAGAAATCTCACCGGTTCTTTTATAATCTTTCCATCCTGATCCGGTTATATATCCGCGCACGATACACTCAATCGGAATAACCTTTGCCTTTTTTATCAGCATTGATCTTCCATCAAGAACGCCATCATATTCTTTACATTCAGCAGGATACTTGTTTACATCAGTAGTTATAAAATGATTTGGAATAATATCTTTTGTAAGGTTGAACCAGAATTCAGAAATTTTTGTAAGAACCATTCCTTTGTAAGGTATTCCCTGATTCATAATCACATCAAATGCAGACAATCTATCAGTTGAAACAAGAAGTAAGTAATCGCCTACCTCATAAATATCTCTTACTTTGCCTTTTGCATACAATTTTAGATTTGGAAAGTTAGTGTTTAATATTACTTCGGAATCCTCCTTTTTTATAATAGTTATCTGTTTAGTAT
>CAZLJI010000215.1:0-5074 GCA_964559565.1 uncultured Ignavibacteriaceae bacterium
AGCCCTGAACTGGCAGCCCAGGGATTGATCAACAGTTCTCCTGCTCCCGCTTCACCCTGTCTGTCCGGGTTTCCGGCAAACATCGTTGCAACGGCAAATATGCTGACAATCACAAGTAAAAGTATTAATGCAACGGTATCATAATAGTTGGGAGGGAAATCAGATTCGCCTGCTGCAAATAAATTGTTTAAGCATAATAGTACAAATGCGAATACGAATAAAAGTTTCTTAGACTTCATTTGTTCCACCTGTAAAAATTTTTATGTCTTTGTTTTCTTCATTAAGCGGCAATTCGCTCATTGTTTTGATATACTTTTTATCAACTTTAAAAAGCCAGATCGTCATTCCAATAAAGAACAAAATAAAAATTATCATCGAAACGATTGTATAAAATTCAACTCCTTCAATCGACTGTAGTACTTCTTTAAACATATTATTTACCTGCCTGTTCAGAAGCTTTAATATCTGTACCAAGCCTTTGGAGATAAGCTATCAAAGCAATTATTTCTTTATTTGGTTCAGCAGGTGCACCAGCATTCTGTAAATCCATCGCAATCATTTGAGCTTGTTTTTGTAAATCTTCGTTAGCAAGTTTTTCGTAACCATCCGAATAAGGAACGCCGATACTTCGCATCACATTAATTTTTGATTCTGTGGATGAAACATCTAAATCATTTGTTAAAAGCCATGGATATGAAGGCATCAAAGAACCCGGCGACATACTCGATGGATTCTCCATATGCAGGTAATGCCAGAGGTTCGGATATTTTCCTCCAATACGGTGTAGATCTGGTCCTGTTCGTTTTGATCCCCACAGGAATGGATGATCATAAACATACTCGCCAGCTTTTGAGTATTCACCATATCTTTCTGTTTCACTTCTGAATGGACGAACTAATTGTGAATGACAACTGTTACAAGCCTCACGGATATAAATATCTCTTCCCTGTAATTCTAATGGAGTATATGGTTTTACTGAAGCGATTGTTGGAATATTTGATTTAATGAGAAACATCGGAACAAATTCAAAAACTGAAGCGGCAAGTACTGTTACCAACGTAAGTATGATGAACAAAGCTGGTTTGCCCTCGAGGAAGCGGTGAATAACTCCACGCTTTAATGGGTCTTTGAATTTTTCAAGAGCAGGTGCTTCTGCTGGTTCTTCTTTTGCGAATGAACCTTGCTTCGCTGTTTTAACCAGGTTGTAAACCATCACAATGACTCCGACAAAATACAACGAGCCGCCAATCATTCGGATTATATACATCGGAACAATCTGTAAAACTGTTTCAAGGAAGTTAGGATATTGAAGAACTCCAAGCGGCGTGAATTGTTTCCACATTAGAGATTGAGTAATTCCGGAAAACCACATTGAGAGTGCATAAAAAACTATTCCGAGAAAGCCAATCCAGAAATGGAAATTTGCAAGCTTCTTTGAGTAGAGATTTGTTTTCCAGAGTTTTGGAACCAGCCAGTAAAGAATTCCAAAAGTCAAAAAGCCGTTCCAGCCAAGTGCACCAACGTGAACGTGTGATATTATCCAGTCAGTGAAGTGGGCAATCGCATTAACATTTTTTAGTGAAAGCATCGGTCCTTCAAATGTTGCCATACCATAAGCAGTAACAGCAACAACCATGAATTTAAGAATAGGATTTTCTCTTACTCTATCCCACGCACCGCGAAGAGTAAGCAAACCATTTATCATTCCTCCCCACGAAGGAGCGATCAGCATAATTGAAAAAACTGTTCCGAGTGATTGTGCCCAATCAGGTAAAGCTGAATATAAAAGGTGATGAGGTCCTGCCCAGATATAAAGAAAAACTAAAGTCCAGAAATGAACAATAGAAAGTTTGTAAGAATATACGGGTCTATTTGCAGCTTTCGGCAAGTAGTAATACATCAAACCGAGATAAGGAGTAGTTAGGAAGAAAGCTACTGCATTGTGTCCGTACCACCACTGCACAAGTGCATCCTGAACGCCGGCATAAATTGGATAACTTTTCAAAAATGAAACAGGGACTTCAATTGAGTTTACAACGTGAAGAACAGTGACAGTAACCCAGGTTGCAATGTAAAACCAGATAGCAACATACATATGTTTTTCACGACGCTTGAAAATCGTTCCAAACATATTTAGACCGAAGGCAATCCACACTAATGCTATTGCAATATCAATCGGCCATTCAAGCTCAGCATATTCTTTGCTTGTTGTAATTCCCATTGGAAGAGTTATTGCAGCAGCTACAATAATTAATTGCCATCCCCAGAAATGAATGTTGCTTAACAGATCGCTGAACATTCTTGCTTTACACAACCTTTGTAGAGAATAATATATTCCCATAAAAATTGCATTACCAACAAACGCAAAAATCACTGCATTTGTGTGAAGAGGTCGTATTCTTCCAAAGGTTAGAAACGGAATGTTGAAGTTTAACGCAGGAACAAATAATTGAGTTGCGATCAGAAGTCCTACTAACATTCCAACCAATCCCCAGATTACAGTTGCAAGTGTAAACTTTCGAACTATCTCATTATCATAACTAAATTTTTCTAATTCCATTTAGGACTCCTTTATTTGGATTCAGAATTATTTTTTTCTTTTCGTTCTTCTGTTTCGTTATCGAATAAAACTCTTATGGCAGGCGTGTGTGTATCTTTATACTGACCTTTTTTTACCGCGATAATAAAAGCAATCAAAAATCCCAGAGCCACAACAAGACTAATTCCTATTAACAAAACGATCACTGAGATAGCAAACCTCTTCTTTTTGCCAGAAGATTAGTCGAAATGGTTGCAAACAGAACAACCGAAATTGAGCTAAGAGGCATTAGTATTGCAGCAATGAGTGGTGAAAGCATTCCCTGTATCGCGAAACTTAATCCAATAACATTATATAAAAATGATATAACAAAACTAATATAAATTATTTTAATTGCCGATTGTGAATAGTCTATAAACTTTGGAAGTATTTTAAGGCTAGAGGCATCTAGTATGGCATCGCAGGAAGGAGAAAAACTGCTGATATCCTCGGTTACTGCGATACCAACATCACTCTGTTTCAGAGCACCTGCATCATTCAATCCATCGCCAACCATCAAAACTTTTTTGTTGGAGGATTGAAGCGATTTGATATAATTCAATTTATCCTCAGGAGATTGACTGAATAGTAATTTATCGTTGTCATTGAAGAATTTAAGAAGGTTGAATTTTTCGCCTTCATTATCTCCTGAAAGCAATGATAATTTAAATCGTTTGCTTAAGGATTTGATAATCTCACCGATTCCTTCACGATAAGAATTTGTCACCGAAAAATAGCCAAGTACTTCATCGTTCACTGATATAAAAATTTTTGTCGAAATATTTCCATCTTCTTCTTTATGGTTTACAAATTCTTTTGAGCCAACTTTAATTGCATTTCCATATACCACTCCGGTAATTCCCAGGCCAGGAATTTCATCAAACTTTGTCACATGGAAGAATTCATCCGCTTCAAGTGAATTATAAATTTTCAAACTCAACGGATGAGTGGAATTACGAACAAGCGACTTAATCATTTTTTGCTGGAAAGAATTAAGAACCGCACCTGTAAACACAAGATCGGATTTACCAAGCTGAGTAATTGTACCCGTTTTATCAAAGACAATTGAATTAACTTTGCCGAGATCTTCAATTACTGAAGTATTCCGAAGATAGAATTTATTTCTTCCGAAAATCCTCATCGCATTTCCGAATGTGAATGGTACAGAAAGAGCTATTGCACAAGGACATGCAACTATCAATACAGCTGTGAAAACATTTATCGCTGTTGCAAAACTTGAAGGGAGCCAAAATCCCGCAGAAATAAAAGCAGTAAGCAAAACAAATATTGTAAATCGTTTGCTGACTACATTCGAAAAGTTTGTGAAGAAACTTTCGGTTTTTTTATTAAAGATATCGTTATTCCATAGCTGCGTTAAATAACTCTGTGAAATTTCTCTGATTACTTCAAGTTCAATAGCACTGCCAAGCTGTCTTCCGCCTGCGTAAATCATTTCACCAGATACTTTACTGACAGGTTTTGATTCACCGGTTACAAAACTGTAATCAATTCTTCCATCGCCATTAAAAAGAATTGAATCCGCCGGAATGATTTCATTCTTTCTGACGATTATTCTGTTGCCAACCATCAGCTTATTTATTGGAATTGATTTTTCTGTTCCTTCCTGTCTAATCGTAACTGAAAGCGGAAAGAAAGATTTATAATTTCTTTCGAAGTTGAGATAAGAATATGTCTTCTCCTGGAAAAATTTTCCAACCAGCAATAAGAAAATCAATCCAGCGAGTGAATCGAAGTAACCTGCACCTGTTTGAGATAAGGCTTCATAAACACTTCGGCCAAATAAAGCAAGTATTCCAAGTGAAATGGGAAAATCAATGTTAATAATTTTCTTTTTGAGTCCTTTGATTGCAGAGCCAAAGTATTCCCAGCCAGAAAAGAAGACTACAGGTAAAGAGAGAATAAAATTAAGAGTAACAAAAAAAGTTTTAAGGAAGTAATCATTTACATCTATTCCAAGATATTCAGGAAATGAAAAGAGCATCACATTCAGAAAACAAAATCCAGCAACGCCAATCCTGAGATGAAGAGTCTGTGAAGCTTTATTCTCTTTCTTCTGCTCAACTGAATCGAGCAGTATCTGCGGTTCATAACCAATTGAGGTCAGCAGTTTCAGTAATTCTTTTAAAGAAAGTTTGCTGTGACTGAATGTTATGCTTAATTTCTTCTTTAAAAAATCAACTTGTGAATGGCTTACTGCTGTATTCAGCTTATAAAGATTTTCGAGAAGCCAGATACACGAACTGCAATGCATCTGCGGAATGTGGAAAGTCGCTTTGCTGATATTCTCATCCTGAAAGTCCAGTATCTTTTGAATAGTTGATGGATCATCCAGATAATCAAATCTGTTACCGAAATTAAAATTGGGCGAGATACCCGGATTTTGTTCGATGTTATAGTAGTTGCAGAGTTTATTCTGATCTAAAATTTCGTAAACAGTTTTGCAGCCATTGCAGCAGAAAAGCTTTTCTTCAATTT
>CAZLJI010000216.1:0-5068 GCA_964559565.1 uncultured Ignavibacteriaceae bacterium
CATAAAGAATAATCTATCTGCATTTGAAAAGAAATTCAGAATAAAATTATCTGAACTTCAACAAAAGAATATTCTTGCTAAAAAGAACAAACAGATAATTATATCAAATGTTAAGGGAAGACCTGAACAGATAGTTTTGAATAAATTTAAAACTGACGAGAAGTTTACAGTCGACTACTTTAGAAATCATCTCGCCGGACTAATAATAGACTTTAAGAATGATGAAATACAATCATTACACCTTTTCATACCTGAATTCGAGCTCGTTAAAAAGTTCTTTGATGGCGAAGAATATTTCTATCGATCATTTCTTGAAGGCCTCTCCCTTGGGAACTACACATTCGATAAGTATAAAAAGGAAAAGGATAAAACACGGAATCTGTCAGTATTCATTTATGCTGATGATCAGAAGCTATTGAAGTCTGCGATCATAAAAAATAATTTTTTGATTGCAGGAATATATTTTACTAAAGACCTTCAAAATGAACCACCATCATCTTTAAGACCATTTGAATTAGCAGATAAGATTAAAGAGACTTTGACAAAGCAGGACTGAAAGTTACTGTATTTGATGAAAAAGAAATCAAAAAGCGAAATATGGGTGCACTGCTTGCTGTTGGTCAGGGGAGTAATGCTAAGCCAAGGTTTATTGTGATTGAATATAAACCTAAAGGGATAATATTTACACTGAAAAAAATTGCTTTGGTAGGGAAGGGAGTTACATTTGATACAGGTGGTTATTGTATAAAACCCTGGCAGGGAATGTTGGAGATGAAGGCTGATATGTCTGGTGCAGCGCTTGTCGCTGGGACAATGCTTGCAGTTGCTAAAGCAAATTTTCCAATAGAGGTTTTAGGAGTTATACCTGCCGCCGAAAACATGATAAATGGAGAAGCGATGAGACCAAGTGATATAGTAAAAACCGCCTCGGGAAAAACAATTGAAGTTGGTCATACAGATGCTGAAGGAAGAATGATTCTTGCTGATGCACTCGATTATGCTTCAAAACAAAAGCCTGATGAGATAATTGACTTTGCTACTCTAACCGGTGCTTGTGTTGTAGCCCTTGGATTAAATGTTGCAGGATTGTTCACTAAAAATGACAGGCTTGCAGATGATCTATATAATGTTGGTATGAAAACTTATGACAGAGTCTGGCGTTTACCTATGTGGGACGAGTACCATAAAGAAAACGAAAGTAAAATTGCTGATGTTAATAATGATGGAGGAAGATGGGGCGGAGCAATCACCGCAGCTAAATTCCTCGAGAATTTTGTTGATAAAAAAATTCCCTGGGCTCATTTAGATATCGCTGGTCCTGCAATAGCTAATGATTTGACGAATTACAATAAAACTTTTATGACTGGCTTCGGAGTGAGATTGATGTTCGAGTATTTATCTAATCTGGAAACGGATGAAAGTGAAAAATAAATTGGGTTGCTATTTCAAAGCTATCTTTCCATCTTTTATCTCGTAAATCTGATCAGCTAAATTGACAAGATTTTGATTGTGAGTAACAATTACAAATGTTACTCCAAGTTTTGTTTTCAAATCGAGAATCAACTTATGAATTCCTTCGCTGTTTACTGAATCAAGGTTTCCAGTAGGTTCATCTGCAAAAATTATTTTAGGATTATTTGCTAGTGCCCGCGCGACTGCCACTCTTTGCTGCTCACCACCTGATAATTCTGCGGGTTTATGATCCAGTCTTTCAGTAAGTCCTACAGTTTTAAGAAGCTCTTCGCTTTTGGATTTTGCTTGTGTTAAACTTGTTCCATTAATCATTTGTGGAATCATTACATTTTCAAGTGCAGTAAATTCAGGCAGCAGGTGATGGAATTGAAATACAAAACCTACATTTTTATTTCTGAACTTAGCAAGTCTATCCTCCGAAAGCTTGAAAATATCATCCTCATCATAAAAAACTTCACCAGAATCTGGTCTATCCAATCCTCCTAATAGATGCAGAAGAGTGCTTTTGCCAGCACCCGATGCGCCAACTATAATTGTAATCTTCTCTTTTTCAATTTCAAGCGAAATACCTTTTAGTACATCCAGCTTTACTTTTTTAGTAGTTTGAAAAGATTTAAAAATATTTTCTGCTTTAAGAATTACCGTATCATTCATTTTAATTGATTACAAAATTTTCTGATTGCATAATTGTTTTTCGCCATTTACACGTTGACTACTTTATTCATTCCCATTTAATTGCACTAATCGGATTTATTTTTGCGGCTCTTTTTGCTGGATACAGTGAAGCCAGGAATGATAGCAGCATTGCAACTCCACTTATAAAAAAGAAATCCAAAACCCTAAGTTCAATTGGTAGTGAATCAATTTTATATTGTGAGGGATCAAGCGGATAAATATTATAATTTATTTGAATGTAACAGACAAGATATCCGATAATAATTCCTAGCAGTGTTCCGATTATGCCGATCAGCAATCCTTCGAACATAAATATTTTAAGAACAGATTTTTCTGTTACTCCCATCGATCGCAAAATACCAATATCTCTTTTTTTCTCAATTACTGACATCGAAAGTGAACCTAGGATGTTAAATGTTGCAACTGCAATTATTAAAGAGAGAATAATATAAGCAGTCCATCTTTCAACTTGCATGACAGCATAAAGTTCCTGATGAAAATCATACCAGGTATTAACGCTGAAATTATTTTGATCAACTTGAGTTTGTATAATCTTTTTCATTTTATCAGAGTTATCTATGTTATCTAATTTGATATCGTATCCCTGAAAATTATTTTTATAACCAAATAAATACTGAGCATCTTTAAGTGAACAAAAAATGTATTCTCCATCATACTCATTGTTATTCGAACTAAATATTCCAGCAACTACAACTTTTCTTGAAAGTGGCAACGATAATTGAGTCAGTGCTTGTTCAATATTTGATGGTGAAATTAAGAGTAATGTATCTCCTGTGAACACCTGAAGTTTATCAGCTAGTTGTAAACCAACAATAACATTCGATGAACTTTGATTTATGATTACGTCACCGTCAACCATATTATTATTAAGTAAGTACACACTATTAACAGACTCTTCCGTTATTCCTTTAAGATTTAATACCTGTGTTACTCCCTTATTATATGCTAAAACTTTTCCTTCGACAAAAGGAGAATAAGCCGCAATCTCTTTCTGACCACTTAATATTTCGTCCAACTTTGGTATTTCTTTTTCTCCTTCATTCGAAATTGCAATTATTCTGATGTGCGGATCAAGGCTCATAAGATAACTAGTGACGAGACTTCCAAATCCATTGAAAACAGAAAGGACCACAATCAATGCTGCAACTCCAACTGTAATTCCTGAAATAGAAATAAATGAAATTATTGTAATGAAATTAATCTTATGCTTGGAAACTAAGTAGCGTTTTGCTATGAATGTTTCAAAATTCATCAGCTAAACCTCAAAGCATTAACAGGCTTAATTTTTGAAGCAATGTAACTTGGAATCAATGATGCTAGAATGCAAAGTAAGAAAGTTATGATTGCAATACTAACGAATGTATCCGCAGTGATTAGAAATGGTACCTTTGACATAAAATAAACAGACGAAGGAAGAGTTATGATGTTAAATTTATCCTGGATAAACATCAGTAAATATCCGAGAATACTTCCAAATGCAATTCCGACTATACCCAATATTGCACCATGAATCAGGAAAATGGAGACGATTTGTTTTCGTTTGGAACCAAGAGTTTTCAAAATACCAACTGCATTTGTTTTTTCAAGGACAATCATCAACAATGTGCCGACAATATTAAACACTGCAACAAGAATAATTAATGCCAACACGATTGGAATTGGTTCTTTTTGCAATTCGATCCATGTAAAAATATTTCTGTGCATTTGATAGACTGATCTTACAGAATGAGGGTATCGTAGATTCTTACCTAAATGAATCGTCAAGCTATCAATTTTAGAGATATCCCCCAGCTTGATATTATAACCTGTTATGTTATCTCCAATATCAAATAATTTTTGAGCTGTAGTTAAAGAAGTATAAGCATAAGTGTCATCATATTCAGTCATGCCACTTTCAAAAATTCCTGTCACAATAAATTTTTCTATGTTCGGCAAATTTTCCAGTGTCGGTATCTCATCATTTCGTAAAGCGAAAACTGTAATTTTATCTCCAACTTTTACAAAAAGCTTTTCAGCAAGTTTCTTTCCTATTAATACACCATCACTAGTTAATTTAAATTCGCCTTCAATAATATTCTTAACTAAAAATGGTTTTTCATTTTTCGGTTCGATGCCAATCAAGCTTATTCCATCCTTTTTCTTTTTATGACTAACGATGACAAGTTTGGATGCAAATGGAGTTATGTCAGGATTGAATGCTGCTAATTGTGTTTCAAGCCAGGGGAGTGATTGTCGATAATCAGGTAAAGTTGGTCTGTAAGAAGTTATTTTGATGTGGGAATCAAAATCTATTACTTTATTGGTAATCGTTTGTTCGAATCCTTTAAGAACACTTATAGCAATTATGAGAGTTGCAACACCAAGTGCAATTCCAAATATTGAAATTGTAGAAATTAAACTAATGAAGCGGGAATCTTTTCTTGACTTTATAAAATTCTTAGCGATATACCAGGACACATTCATAATTGATTTAACCGGTTTGAAATTTCAATCTAAATTTACCCAAGAATAAAAATATGTGAAAACTATAATTTTTGGCTTATTTCATCTTTGTTCTTCAACTTGAGAAATTACTGATAAATTACTTTTTTTTTCAGGATTCGATAGATATATTTGTCTTCCAATTTTTAAGATACTTATTATCAAGCTGGTAATAAGTATTATTTTTGTTCTGATTATAAGATAACGGGGCGTAGCGTAGTCCGGCTATCGCGCCTGCTTTGGGAGCAGGAGGTCGCAGGTTCGAATCCTGCCGCCCCGACAAAATAATTTACAATTCACAATGAACAATTTACAATGTTATAATAATTGTTCATTTTTAATTTTTAATTGTTCATTGAAATGAGCGCCCGTAGCTCAATCGGATAGAGCATCAGCCTTCTAAGCTGGAGGTTAGTGG
>CAZLJI010000217.1:0-5065 GCA_964559565.1 uncultured Ignavibacteriaceae bacterium
CTATAACCGAAAAAATATAACCGGCATCAGATGGGATCAACGAACACAAGAACCTGAGTTTAACGAAACGATTGGAATTCTGCCTTCTGTTGGAATTAGTGCGATGTTTTAGATTACAAACACTTTTGCAATATCAACCAACAGTGATGGCTGGTTAATTAGCGCAGTTGTGAATAATCTTCCGAGTGTTCTTTTTTCATACGGGATTTTGTTGAAGGAATGTGCAATGTTATTAAACTTCTCATCAGAAAAATTGTAGATGCCTTCTTTAATTCTGTTAAAAGTTTCGTGACGTTTACCAAGTCTATCAGCCCAGGCTTTATCATACGTCAAAATGTGATCAAGTTTATCCATTTTAATTGCTTCGGCAGCAATCGTTCCGGCAATTTTTCCCCCGATCATTCCGCTTACAATTCCTCCGCCGCTTAATGGATTTACTTGTCGTGCAGCATCACCGACAAGCATAATTCCGGGTGCTGATATTTTCTTTAAAGTGATCGCACAAGGAACTCCACCAGCAATTTTCGTTAGCACAGGTGCATTTGGATAATACTTGCTCATAAAGTCATCAAGAAAAGATTGCGCTGATTTTTTCTTTCCGATTATTCCACTTACACCCAAACCAATATTCGCTTTGTTATGTCCTTTTGGAAAAACCCAGAAGTAACCATTCGGTGCAACATCTTTCCCGAAATAAAAATAAAGTGTGTTCTGATCAACAGGAATGTTAGCTGCGGTAATCTGAACAGCGCTTTCCATATCACGGAAATCAATATGAGTTTCCAATCCAGCCCAGCGACCAACACGAGACTCAACTCCATCAGCAGCAATTAAAACTTTTGCTTTAACTTCTTTTTGCTCGCCGTGATATTCGTACTTAATTCCAGCTACTTTGCCATTATCAAAAATCAGATCATTCGCATAAGCACGAGTTAAAATCTCAACTCCAGCATCCGCAGCAGTTCGCGCAAGTTCATAATCAAAAATTCTTCTCTCAAGTACATAACCTGCTTCACCAAAATCAAGAATTACTTCCGTTCCATCAGGAGCGTTAAAAGAAAATTTGCTGATCCTTGCAGCAATCCATTTATCATCTGAAGGAATAAATTCTTCAACTCCAACTTTACTTATTGCTTCACCGCATCGAACCGGATAGCCAACGTCTCTGTCTTTTTCCAGCATCAGAACAGAAACGTCCTGCTCTGCAGCAAAACGTGCAGCCATGCTTCCCGCAGGACCGGCTCCGACTACTATTATGTCGTACTCTTTTTTCATAATCTGAGTAAATCAGTCCAATCTGCGTCATCTGCGCTCCATTGCTTTTTATTAATAGAACGCTGATTACACTGACTTAGCAGAATTTCGCTGATCACCTTAAAACACCTTCTTTATTAAACTTAATTACTTCAATCGGACAAGACCAGACGCACTTCGCACAGTTAGTACACCTTGGATCAATAATAAATATCTCTGCTTCTTTAAGCTCAATTGCATCTTCAGGACAAACGCCGACACAGCATCCGCAGAAGTCACACTTATCCGGAAGGATTTCTATCATTAGCTTACCTGTTTTTGCCTGGCGAAAGTTACTCATTAACTCAACTCTTCCCTTATTCTCTTCTTCTCTCTCTCAAGTTCGTTGTTCGCTTTCATAAGTTCAATCTGCTTTCTCTCATCATCGCTCAATTCAATTTCTCTGCGATTAGATTGAATATTTTTTTCTATTCTTTCAATTACAAATTTCATCACAGTATCCTTTGCAAATCTCATCAGTGTCATCTCTGCAGTTATGCTCGGGAACCTATCCTCCCAACTACTGCTCACAGAATATTTGTCAAATGTCAGCTCACGGACATAAGTTTCTTTTCCTTCATCCTTCAATACACTAACTAATCCGCTTGTTGTGAAATTATCTTCATTCTCAAACTCATCTTTTACTCTTTCAAAGAGTTCATGATTTAAAGAATTAGAAAAATCCTCAGGATGCAGATAGTTAAATATTAATTCTGCAACCGGTCTATCAGCTTCAAACAGTAATTTTATAATTTCTTTTTCAAGATTGTAAAGAATCGGCGAAATTTCTGGAACCGCATTAATAAGCGTTGATATTGTTTCTTCAACTTTTCTATTCTGAAAAACTTTGGAATCAGTTTTCTCGAATCTTTTGACTTGTTTTATTTGTTTATCAAGTTCCGATTCAATCAACTTTTCTCTCAGGTTAAATTTTTGTGCAATGTTTCTTATAAGAAGATTTCTCTTTAATTCATCATTTATAAGAGCTACGGGCTTAACGAGATCTCTAATTGCTTCTGCTGCTGTTGAAGGATCTTCAAACTTACCAAGCGATTCATAATATTTTGTCTCATATTCAAGAAAGTTTTCGGCTTTCTTTATTAACTCTTCAAACTCTTCTTTGCCGAATTTATTAACAAAAGAATCGGGGTCTTCTCCCTTCGGCAAAGAAACTATTTTAATTTCCATATCACGTTTCAGCAGAATTTCAATGCTTCTCATTGAGGCTTTTATTCCCGCAACATCGGCGTCAAAAAGTAAGACAACGTTTTTTGTATATCTCGATAAAAGCTGAACCTGGTCGTCGGTTAATGCTGTTCCTGAAACAGCAACAACATTTTTAATTCCACTCTGGTAAAGTGAAATCAAATCCATATATCCTTCAACGATAATTGCTTTATCAAGCCGACGAATATCATCTTTGGCAAATGAGAGTCCGTAGAGAATTCTTCCTTTAATATATATAAGAGATTCAGGTGAGTTAATGTATTTTGCGCCTGTATCTTTTGGATCAAGAACTCTTCCAGCAAATGCAACTACTCTTCCATTAGGAGAGAAGATTGGAAAAATTAATCTGCCCGGGAGCTTGTCATATAATTTGCCATCAGCATTTTTTCCTATAAGTCCAAGCTGAATGCATTTATCAATATTTAAGTTTCTGCTCTTCGCATAATTGATAAAGTTTTCCCATCCTTTTAAAGCATAACCCAATCCAAACGAACGCAGTGTTTGTGTTTTGATATTTCTTTCGTGTAGATATTTTCTTGCGATTTCTCCCTCATCATCATTTAAAAGATTATTCAAGAAATATTTTGCTGCTTCAGTGTTGATATCATAAAGAACTTCCTGCTCGGATTGCTGTTCAGTGTATTCAGCTTTATCAAATTCAAGTGTAATTCCCTGCTGCTCTGCAAGTTCCTGAACTGCTTCGACAAAAGATATTTTATGGAACTCGGTTAAAAATTTGAAAACGTTTCCGCCGGTATGGCAACCAAAACAGTGGAAAATCTGTTTCTCTTCACTTACAGTAAATGATGGAGTTTTTTCAGAATGGAACGGACAAAGACCAATAAAGTTTTTTCCTCTTTTTCTTAGTTGAACGTGCTGAGATATCACATCCACAATATCAATCGAATTGCGTATTTCTTCTATTTTTGATTCGGAGATTCTCATACTGTAAATATAAATTTATTTTTAATGACCTGCCCACAAACAATCAGGATAGCTATTCGCGGAAAAATAAGCATCTTTCAACCAGCACATCATATTTCATATATTTGTATGCAAATTTGATTATTAGAATGATAAAACCCACACAAAATAGCTTTCTGATTTTCCTTCCTAAAAAAGATTTTAATGAGGAAGAATTCACTACCGTAAAGAGAAGATTGGTGAAATCCAGCAAACAGGTTTTTATAACTTCTGATGACCATTCAGCCTGCACTGGAAGCAAAGGAATGAAAGTAAAATCAGATACTAGTTTTTATAATGTGAACACCAATAATTTTGCTGCATTCATTTTAATAGGCGGAACTGGAAGCAGAAATTATTGGAAGAACGTAGCCCTTCATAAAATCATAAAAAAATTCTTCGAAGCTAAAAAAGTAATCGCTGCAATTTGCTCTTCACCGATAACTCTGGCCAAAGCTGGAATTCTTCAAAATAAAAAAGCTACATGTTACTCAGAAGACAAAATGGAACTAATTAACGCTGGAATTGATTATCAGGATAAGAGTGTAGTTGTTGATGGAAATGTTGTAACAGCAACTGACGCTAGATCAACTTTGCAGTTCGCTGAAGCTGTCCTTCATCTTACAAAATGACTTTTGGAAAATATGTTTGAAACAATTAAAAAATATTGTAATAGCTTAACTGAATACTCCAGATACAAAACCAGAGAAGTTAAAATCGGAGATATTTCGCTTGGTGGAAACAATCCAATCCGTATTCAATCGATGACGATAACTGACACGATGAATACCATCGCTACTGTTGAGCAGACAATAAGAATGGTTGAGGCTGGATGTGAATACGTTAGAATCACAGCTCCAAGCATCAACGAAGCAAAAAATCTTGAGAACATAAAAAAGGAATTAAGAGCTCGTGGATATACAGTTCCATTAATTGCTGATATTCATTTCACACCAAATGCTGCTGAACTCGCCGCTAGAATTGTTGAGAAAGTTAGAATCAATCCGGGCAACTATGTTGACAAGAAAAAGTTTGAACAGTTTGAATACACTGACCAGGGATACCAGGAAGAACTTGATAGAATAAGAGAAAGATTCACTCCATTAGTAATGATTTGTAAAGAGTACGGTACGGCAATGAGAATAGGAACGAACCATGGTTCTCTTTCTGACAGAATAATGAACCGCTTTGGTGACACACCACTCGGAATGGTTGAATCTGCACTGGAGTTTGTAAGGATTTGTGAGGATCTTAATTATTACAGCATCGTTCTTTCAATGAAAGCTAGCAATCCGCAAGTTATGGTCCAGGCCTACAGATTGCTGATTCAAAAAATGGAAGAAGAAGGAATGAATTATCCAATTCATTTGGGAGTTACTGAAGCAGGCGGTGGTGAAGATGGAAGAATAAAATCTGCCGTTGGGATAGGTTCTTTACTCGAAGATGGAATTGGAGATACAATAAGAGTATCATTAACCGAAGATCCAGAGTATGAAGCCCCGGTTGCCATCGCACTAGCTAATAGATATAAGAATAGACAAAATCATAAGCCAATAAAACCAATTGCTGAAATTCCAATTGA
>CAZLJI010000218.1:0-5054 GCA_964559565.1 uncultured Ignavibacteriaceae bacterium
GTGCACTCACTGGTGAGCAATTAGTATTTTCAAACACTGACCTGACCAATTCAAGAATACATAATTTTAAGAAGATGCAGGAAAGAAGGGTGGTATTTAAACTCGGAGTGATCTACCAAACAACAGCTGCCCAGCTTGAAGAAATTCCGAAAATTGTAAGACAGATAATTGAAGCGCACAGCGATGTTCGTTTTGATCGCGGACATTTTGCTTCGTATGGCGACTTCAGTCTTAACTTTGAATTTGTTTATTTTGTATCGGGCTCTGATTATGTGAAATATATGGATACCCAGCAATCTATCAATCTTCAAATCTTTAAAGAATTTGAAAACAAAGGAATTGAGTTTGCTTATCCAACTCAAACTTTATTCGTGAACAAGGAAGAAAAGAATAGTTAAAATTATTTTCTCGCAAACGGATTGGATGGGATGATTCGTTTTAACAATGACTCCCATCCGAGTTCTTTCCTTATTATCGGTTCAAGAAAATCCGCCAGCTTTTTATGTCCGAACCTGTTCGGATGTTTCTCGCAGCCGAAATCTCTTTTCTCATTGAATTTAACATCCACCTTAACAAAGTGAATTTTCTTGTCACCCCGCTTTTGTTTCAACTCGTTTACAATACTGTTAATGTAATCGCAGTGCGGATCTCTTCTCATCGGGCTGCATAAAGTAAAAATGTGTGCATTCGGATAATGCTTTCTGATATCATTGATCAGTTTCAGATATGCTGTCCGGAACATTTCTCTTTTGGGATGAGGCTTCTGCCAGTAATCATTTCTGCCGAGCCGAACAACAACTGCATCGGGCTGCCATTGGCTAAAATCATAGAGGAGCGAATCATTCATCAATGTTCTTTCATAATAATGAGGAAGAGGGTATTCGGAAGTGCGCAGCGAGTCGCCATAATTTTTTACCGCTCCGGAACCCGAGATTGCAACGATCGAATAGTCAGCATTTAACTTTCTTGCAAGCTGGGGACCAAAGGACAAATAACTGTTTTCTGTTTCACGGCTGAATACACAATCAGGAGATTTACCATCAGATCCGAATCCGGCAAAATATGAATCGCCGACAAATTCAATTTTTCTTTTTTTCTTAATGATTTCAATGGCCTTTACAAGATCCTTTCCGCCATCAAGAATAAATCCTTCAAATGATGCAATTCCAAATATTGCTTCTGTTCGTTTTGTAATTAATAAAGTATGAACTTTGTTCGGGAGACCATTTGCGAGAATATAAATAGTATCAGAAGATGTTCTGATTATTTTATGAAGTCTTCCATCAATAAAAACATTATAGTCATTGTTTCCGTCTTTCAGCTTTATTGAACAGGAAGTTCCTTCAAAACGGGTTCTTATTTGAACACCGGGCCAATCGAACCGAATGCTTTT
Source organism: uncultured Ignavibacteriaceae bacterium (assembly GCA_964559565.1). Classification (GTDB taxonomy): domain Bacteria; phylum Bacteroidota; class Ignavibacteria; order Ignavibacteriales; family Ignavibacteriaceae; genus IGN2. Next base: position 1,394 of record CAZLJI010000218.1, read on the forward strand.
GGGATTTGAGAAATCGAACCTGCCGATGTATTCTATACTGGGATCGTCAGGGTCAATATGCGAGGAGGTCTGAAAGAATTCACAGGATGTAAACATTAGAAGCAATGGAATAATGGTGATGGGAAAAAATAAATTATTCATTGATGAGAAAATAGTAAAGAAGAAACTGTTTAACAGTGGAAAATTTTATATTTTTAACCAGCTGATATAACCAACAATTAAGAATCAAAATGAAAATAAATTCAGAACTTCCAAAAAATTTATTAGAGGTTCCAGTTAACCTGATAAAACAGCTTACTCCAAAAATCGGGAAGAAAACCTCTATAAAAGTTGGTCTGCCTCCGGGCTCAATAATTCATGTCGGTGAACAGAAAATCGAAAAAGTAAAAATCACTCTAACAGAGTACGACGAAAAGAATGTTGAGAGATGCGAAATAAATTCTGTTGAAGAAATTGATCCTTACACTGATACGCCGCAAGTAACATGGGTAAATGTTTGCGGACTGCACGATACCGAGCTGATAAAACAGATCGGTGAAAAGTTTAATATTCATCCGCTGGTGCTTGAGGATATTCTGAACACAGAAACACGTCCGAAAATTGAAATAACCGACATGTATGTTTTCATCGCAATGAAAATGTTAACATACTCCCCTGATGAAAACGAAATAGTTACAGAACAAGTCAGCTTTATCCTGGGCGACACTTTTGTTTTCAGTTTTCTTGAAAGATCCGATAATATATTTCATCCCATCAACGACAGAATAACTAACAACTATGGTAGAGTAAGAAAACAGGCTTCTGATTATTTGTTTTACGCATTAATGGATGTTGTAGTTGACCAGTATTTTCTTGTCCTGGAACAGATTGAACAGAATATAGAATCGCTTGATGATGAAGTAATAACCAGTGCCGACAGATCACAAATTGAAAAAATTTACAACTTGAAAAACAAGCTGTTGCTAACACGCAGGTCTATCTGGCCTTTGAGAGAAATTTTTACGAGGCTGATCAGGGAGGAATCAAAACTGATTAACAAAAAAATAGTTCCATACCTGCGAGATCTTCTAGACCACACAATACAGGTAACTGAAACAATTGAACTGCAAAGAGAAATTACTAACGGAATAATGGAAACTCATCTTTCGATGATGAGTTTTAAAATGAACGAAGTGATGAAGGTTCTCACGATAATTGCAACTATCTTTATTCCGCTGACTTTCATCGTTGGAATTTATGGTATGAACTTCCCAAATATGCCGGAGATGAAATGGCCGTGGGCGTACTTTGCTCTATGGGGCGTGATGATTGGGCTGAGTGTGCTTATGCTTTATTTCTTTAAGAAGAAGAAATGGTTTTAAAAAATTGTTCATAAGCCAGTCATTCCGGAGATACGCTAAAGGCGAATCATCCGGAATCCGACAATTAAAAACTTGCTTCATAAATAAAATAATCATAAAGGTTTTGTGAGCACTTCAATCATAAGTAATAAACAGAAACTTCGTAATGTTTTATTTGTTCTTCTCGGAGTGCTGGTTCTTTTATTAAAACAGATTTACAGCGGACCCGCCCTGGAAATAGTAAAAAGTTATTCCGGAAATATATCAATCTCATTTGCCGTGTACTTTTTAATCAGCTTTTCCTCTGATTATTGGAAACAGAACAAGCTCATTACAGCCATTATTTCTTTAACAATTGTAGAATTATTCGAGATTACTAATGGCTTTGGCGTAATGACAAACACATACGATACAATTGATTTATTTGTTAATCTTATAGGTGTCATCTCGGCTTTAGTATTGGATAAAATATTAACTGTTAAAAATTCAAAGGAGGCAAAATAAATTTATGAAGAACACCAACAGCAATAAAAAGAACCTGTCACCGAAACTGGGGGAAGAACTTCTTAAAACATTAAAATCACGTTTTGAAAAAAATATGAACCGCCACAAAGGAATTGAGTGGACTAAAGTAGAAACTAAACTGAAAAAAAGCGCAGATAAACTTTGGTCGCTCAATGAAATGGAAAGAACCGGTGGTGAACCAGATGTTGTTGACTTTGATAACCTGCCTGCCGGCAAGGCAGGAAAAACAGGCGAATACATTTTTTATGATTGCTCTGCAGAAAGCCCAAAAGACCGCAGAAGTCTTTGCTACGACGCAGAAGCCCTCGCATCAAGAAAAGAACACAAACCAAAAGACAGCGCTGTTAATATGGCAACCGCAATGGGAATTGATATGATGACCGAAGAACAATACTTCGAGCTGCAGAAACTTGGGAGGTTTGATGCGAAAACATCAAGCTGGCTAAACACACCTTCGGATATCAGGAAACTTGGCGGTGCTATCTCCGGTGAATTCCGATTTGGCCGCGTTTTCATTTATGCCAACGGTGCAGAATCTTATTTTGCTTCCCGTGGATTTCGCGGTGTGCTGAAAGTCTGAAGTTCTCACCGAAATCAAAAATAACTAACTAAGGACAGCTATGAACAAAGAAATAAAAGCATATAACAGCAAACAATCTCCCGAAGACAAAAAGATTTGTAGCATTCTTGCTGCAGAGATTGACAGCAAAATGCCCGAAGCAGAAAATAAAATCTGGCACGCTCATCCTGTTTGGTTTTTGGATGGTAACCCGGTAGTCGGATACAGCAAGTTGAAAGATTCTGTTCGATTGCTTTTCTGGAGCGGTCAATCATTTGACGAAGATGCTTTACACAAAGAAGGAGGCTTCAAAGCTGCCGATGTTCGTTATACATCCGCGGAACAGATTAATAAAAAAGATTTAGCACGCTGGTTAAGGAAGTCGAAAGATATCCAATGGGATTATAAAAACATTGTAAAGCGAAAAGGTAAATTGGTTAAACTGAAATAAAAGCGAGAAAATAATTTATCACAAACAAAGAGAATTACACTATGGGCAAACTTGCACAAATAAAAACAAAAGAAACCAGCGCAAGCGTTGAAGACTTTATCAACTCAGTTAAAGATGAAACAAAGCGCAAGGACAGCTTCACCATACTCAAGATGATGCAGAAAGCTTCGAAAGAAAAACCGAAAATGTGGGGCAGCTCGATGATCGGTTTTGGAAATAAAATCTACAAAAGTCCCGCTACCGGAAGAGAAGTAGAATGGTTCAAGATAGGTTTTTCTCCGAGGAAGACTAATATTTCACTTCACCTTGTGCTTGACATTAAAAAACATTCCACCGAATTGAAAAAACTTGGAAAGCACAAAACCGGAGTCGGTTGTCTCTATATTAATAAGCTGGATGATATTGATGTGAAGGTGCTGGAAAAATTAATTGACACTGCTGCGAAGGCAAAGTAGCTGTTACGGTGCGACTCCCGACTTGTCGGGACAAACTGTGTCAGCCCATAAAAATTTTCAAGAAGCAGGTGGTTTCGATACGTCCCGAGAAGTCAGGACTACTCAACCTCCTTTCAGGCAGCTAAGGTTGTCGAGTGTTCCGAGTAAAACGAGGAATGTATCGAGACAACCTGATTTCCGTGACGTTGAGGTTAACAAAAAGGTCAGGTATATATGTCTCTAAAAGATGTTATAAAATTTTCATTGAAATTGATAATATCAGTTTACGTGTGCGCTGTTCTCGTATTTATTTTACTAAAAATAATAAAACTATTAAAGAGCTTAGAAATTC
>CAZLJI010000219.1:0-5036 GCA_964559565.1 uncultured Ignavibacteriaceae bacterium
ATAAAAATTAAGCGATGGAAGTAATAATAGAAAACATAGCAGCATATTTAATTGTAATTGCTTTCATCGCTCTCCTCTTCTACTACTACATCAAAAGACACAAAAAGCATACTCAGAGTACAAAACGAAAAATCGCTAAAGCAAAAGAATCAGGTTTTCACGAACCGGTATCTCTCCATCCTGTAATTGATCCCGATATTTGCATCGGAAGTGCTGCATGCATCGCTGCATGTCCTGAACATGATATTTTAGGAATTGTAAGTGGACAAGCAACAACGATTAATGCCTCGAGATGTGTTGGACACGGAGCCTGTTTTCACGCCTGCCCTGTTCAGGCAATATCACTTTGCATCGGAACTGACAAAAGAGGTGTAGAACTTCCGCATATCAGTGAAGAATTTGAAACAACAATCCCGGGAATTTTCATCGCCGGTGAACTTGGTGGGATGGGTTTAATTAAAAATGCCGTTGAACAGGGAAAACAAGCGATGAGCTATCTATCATCAAAAATTGGAACAAGGGGGAATGCTCATTACGACGTTGTGATTGTAGGCGCCGGACCTGCCGGTATTTCTGCTACACTGGAGGCCGTTAAAAGAAAATTAAAATATGTAACTCTTGAACAAGATACTCTCGGTGGTACAGTATCGAATTTTCCCAGACAGAAAATTGTAATGACTTCTCCGATGGATTTACCGCTTTATGGCAAAATTAAACTCACAGAGACTTCCAAATCGGAATTACTAAATCTCTGGAATGAAGTCCTATCGAAAAATAATATCACCATCAATGAGCAGGAAAAAGTGGAAAGCATTGAGAAGCAACAGAATATTTTTGTTGTAAAAACTAACAAGAATCATTATACAGCCAAAACTGTTCTTCTTTCGATTGGAAGAAGAGGCTCGCCAAGAAAACTTGATGTTCCCGGTGAAGAAAAAGAGAAAGTCTCTTACCGACTTATCGAACCCGAAATGATTCATAACCAGAAAGTTTTAGTGGCTGGCGGTGGCGATTCGGCAATTGAAAGTGCACTGCTTCTTGCTGATGAAAATAATTTCGTTACACTTTCCTACCGCGGTGATTCATTCTCCAGATTAAAACCAAAAAATCTTGAACGAATTAATAAGTATTCAAAAAGTGGAAGAGTAAAAGTAATTCTCAATTCAGAGGTTAGTGAAATTTTTGACAACAGCGTGATTCTCAGAGTTGGTGAAAATGATAATCCTGTAGTTATCGAAAACGATTTGGTTTACGTATTTGCAGGTGGTATTCTTCCAACAAAATTTTTAGAAGAGATTGGAATTAAAATCACTAAAAAATTTGGTGATGCTATCCTGAAGCATTCATAAATTCAAGGAATAAAAATCTTTAGACTTTTTACATACTCTTTCTTTTTGGTTTCGTCTATTCAATTGTTTGCTCAGATCTCTCCCGGCGATCTTACAAGCTTTCATGCTGATCTTGAAGGAATAAGCAACTGCACTAAATGTCATGAACTTGGTGAACAGGTGAACAATTCAAAATGTCTTGATTGTCATACTGAAATTAAATCAAAAATCAGTGCAGGTGCCGGTTATCACACCAGCTCAGATGTCAAAGGGAAAAATTGTTCAAGCTGTCATAGTGAACATCACGGAAGAAATTTCAGGATTGTTAATTTTAAACCGGAATCATTTAATCATGACAAAGCTGGATTCAGCTTAACAGGTAAACACAAAAACACAGAGTGTAAAGATTGCCATAAACCTGAATTCATTACCGATTCAAAACTTAAAAAAAGGAAAAATACATATCTTGGTTTGAATCAAAATTGTTCGACCTGCCATGAAGATTACCATCAAAAAACACTTGGTGAAAATTGCAGTGATTGCCACAACACAGAATCTTTCAAACCCGCAGTCAAGTTTGATCACGCCAATGCAGCATTTAAATTAACTGGTGAACACGTTCAGGTTGATTGTGTTGGCTGTCATAAAATGGAAAAAAAAAATGGAAAGAAATATCAAGCATTTAAGAATATTCCTTTTCAAAATTGTAACTCGTGTCATAAAGATGTTCATCAGGGAAGTTTTGGCCAGAACTGTTCCAGTTGTCATGTTACCACGAGCTTTAAGCAGATCAACAACTCAATGTTTGATCACAGCAGAACAAAATTTCCTTTAGTCGGAAAGCATAAATCTGTTAGCTGCAACAATTGTCACAAAGCACCATCTGGTTACAAAATGAAATTTGATTTATGTACCGACTGCCATACGGATTATCATAAAGCACAATTCATCGTCGATAATGTCGTTCAGAATTGTTCGGACTGTCATTCTGAGAATGGTTTCAGGCCTTCATTATTCACACTGGACAAACACAATAAATCAGGTTTTCAACTTACAGGCGGACATTTAGCCACACCTTGCGAAAGTTGTCACTATCAACAAAACAACTGGCATTTTAAAGGCATCGGAGTTGATTGTATAAGCTGCCATAAAAATATTCACGAAAAAGAACTAAAAGCGAAGTTCTTACCAAATAATGATTGCAGAGAATGTCACCAAACGGAAAGTTGGAGTACTATAGAATTTGATCACAACATGACTGAATTCCCTCTGTTGGGCAAGCATAGCTCAATTGGTTGCGGATCCTGTCATCGCCAGAATAATGGTGAGGCTTCTGCGGTTGTTTTCAGTTCAGTGAAGAAGGAATGTGAATCTTGTCATAAAGATGTTCATTATTCACAATTTAAAGACGATGGAATTTCAGATTGCAGTCGTTGTCATACTTTCGATAATTGGAAGCCGGAAAAATTTGAACACAACAAAACAAAGTTTAGTTTAGAAGGTGCACATCAAAAAGTTGAGTGCGCACGATGTCATCCAAACGTTGAATTAAACGGGAATACTTTCATCAAATTCAAATTAGAAGATTTTAAATGCGCTACCTGCCATTCAAAATAGTATTTGTTTTATTGTTATGCTCGATTTCCTATGCCCAATCGCCTCATGGTGATGATTTTGACGTTGATTGTTCCGAGTGTCATAGTCCTACTGATTGGAAAGTTCTTCCAAATAGTGTTCAGTTTGATCATTCAAAAACCAGTTTTCCTTTAGTTGGGCAGCATGCAAGTTTAAGCTGCAGGAATTGTCATGCTACACTCAAATTCTCCGCAAATAAATCGGATTGTATTGCCTGTCATACTGATCTTCATCAAGGTACAGTTGGTAAAGATTGCTCGAAATGCCACACACCTAAATCATGGATGGTAGAAGATATTAATGGACTTCATCAAAAGGGAAGATTTCCATTACTCGGAAATCATTTGACTGCGGATTGTCAACAATGCCATATTCGTTACGTTGATTTATATTTTGAACCGTTGAATACTGATTGTTATGAATGTCATCAAAATGATTTTGCTATTGCACACAAACAGAATTAACCAAAGAATTGTGAGAATTGCCACGATATTACTGCTTCTACCTGGAATGTAGTTAATATTAATCATGAATTTTTCCCACTTCTTGGTGGTCATGATATTTCTTGTGCTCAGTGCCACGTACAAGGCGGAAATTTTACAGGACTATCTCCAGAATGTTTTGCATGCCACGAAGACGATTATAATAATCCTGCTAATAATCCAAATCATATTGCAGCTAACTTCCCGACTCAGTGTCAGCAGTGTCATACAATTAATGGATGGTCTCCTTCTTCATTTGATCATGGTTTGACTGCATTCCCGTTGACAGGTGCACACATTAATACACAATGTTCATCCTGTCATTCATCAGGATTTACAGGGACACCAACTGATTGCTTTGCTTGTCACGAGGCTGATTTCAATTCAACTCAGGATCCTAATCACGTTCAATCGAATTTCCCGACAACTTGTGCAGTATGTCATAGCACAACAGCCTGGGAGCCTGCAACTATCGATCATGCCCTTACTGCTTTCCCGCTGACTGGAAAACATATTACTGTTGACTGTCAGGAATGCCACTCAACCGGTTACACAGGTACACCTACTGATTGTTACTCCTGTCATCAGGAAGATTATAACACAACTCAAGATCCAAATCACGTATTGAAAGGTTATTCAACAAACTGTACTGAATGTCATACTACAAACGGGTGGGATGAAATTATTAATTTCAATCACAGTATTACTCAGTTTCCATTAACAGGTGCACATATTTCAACTGATTGCAATCAGTGCCATCAGCAAGGTTATACAAATACCCCAACTGATTGTTATCTCTGCCATACTGAAGATTATAATAATTCCACTAATCCAAATCATGCAGGTGCTGGATTCCCGACAACTTGTATCGATTGTCATACAACTACTGCCTGGGTTCCATCAACGTTCGATCACGATGGACAATACTTCCCAATTTATACGGGAGAACATGCAGGAGAATGGAATTTATGTTCAGACTGTCATGAGGTGCCGAATAATTTTGCGGTGTTTACCTGCATAAGCTGTCACGAACACAACCAGCTGGAAATGGATGATAAGCACCAGGGTGTTCAAGGATACCTTTATGAAAGTAATGCTTGTCTTTCATGTCATCCTGATGGGACTAAAGGAAATGCATTCAATCACGGTAATTCTATTTTTCCGTTAACAGGTGCACATACAACACTGGATTGCCTGCAGTGCCACCAAAATGGATATTCAGGTACACCAACTCAGTGTCTCGCCTGTCATCAGGATCAATACAATAATTCAGCAAATCCGAATCATACTTTACTTTCATTACCCACAGATTGCGAACAGTGTCACACTACCAACCCGGACTGGCAACCTGCAACGTTTCCAGTGCATGATCAATACTTTGAGTTGCTCGGTGCTCATGCAAGTATTACCAATTGCAGTGATTGTCATAATGGTAACTACACAACTACTTCAAATCTTTGTAATGATTGCCATAACAGTGCCTTCACAAATACACAAAATCCGAATCACGTTGCTGCAGGAATACCAACTGAATGTGAACAATGTCATACTGCGACTGCCTGGATACCGTCTACATTCAATCATATATCAA
>CAZLJI010000220.1:0-5023 GCA_964559565.1 uncultured Ignavibacteriaceae bacterium
AGACTGAATCTTGACCGTTGCGAAAGGAAATCCCCTGTTTTCAAAATCTGTCAATAAACTGGAGATACTTGTTTCGATTTCATATCGATTGAAAATCTCTCCTCTTAAATAATTCAAAGATGAGATGAAATCGTCGATGTTAACTGAATCTGATACTTTAAAAAATAATTCCTTTACGAATGTTGGCTCACCTTCATCTACATTCAGCAGCAGATTAACTTTTTGAGAATCGGTTGATAACTCAAACTGTGAGTCTTCGAATATAAAATTGAAATAACCGTTTGATATTAGATTTGTCGAGATTCGTGAGAGCGATGTATCAATTACGCCCGGATAAAAATTTTGTCCCTCATTTAAGCCAGCCCACTGTTTTATTTCCGCATCACTAAAAATCCTGTTACTGTTAATCTCTATCTTCTCAATTTTTTGTGCAAATGCTGCAACAGAAAATAAAATAAAGTACAATAAGATATTTTTAGTCAGGTGAATCATCTATTTCTTTTAATTTTTTTCCAACAGCATTGATTTGGATTTTTTCAGCAAGTGAATTAGCAACAGATATTTCAACATCACAAACTTCGAAAGATTTTGCGTTAAAAGCTGCAAGAGCAGTTGCAAAGCGTAATTGATTTTCAAAAGTAAACTTATTGTGCCAGCCGTAGACAATCCCAGCAACGAACGCGTCACCACTTCCGGTTGAATCAACACGCCTAATTTTAGGGGGAACTGCCTTATAATGAAAGTCAAAATTAGAAGCATAGAAAGGATTCTCACTGTCTGTAATGTAAACCTGCTTAATACCCTTTTTGTAGAGCATATTTAATAAGTTGATGTGATCTGCTTCATTCTGAAGATCAAATCCAAGTGACGTTTTGATCTCATCAATATTATTATGAATTATCGTTGGTGAAGAATCGTAACATTCCTGAAGATGTCTGCCGTAAGTATCACACACAGAAATTTTATCAAGTTTATTTGCGATATTAATTCCTTCAACAAAAATCAGATCAGCTTCTTTGCAAGGAGAGCTACCGGAGAAAACTACTATCTCACTGGTTGCAATAGCTTTCTCCAATTTAGATATGAATTCGCTGACTTCGCTCGAAGAGATTAATGTATCCGTTCCAAAAAATGAATAAATTTTTTCATTAGATTCATCAATTATATTCGCTGATTCTCTCGTCTCATTCTTTGTAACAATTTCAGAGAAGAATATTTTTTCTTCGCGCAGAGTTTCTCGTAATAATTTTCCATTTGTTCCACCTGCAAAAAGCATTGCAATGTTTTTAACTCCAAGCTTGTTCAGCTGACGGTTAACATTAATTCCTTTGCCGCCAGCTTGAATCGTCAGTTTTCCATTTCTGTTCACAGATGATAAATTGAGGCTTTGATAGTGATATCGTCTTTCCAGAAGAGGGTTTATTGTAACGGTGAGAATCATTTATTATGTTGTTAAATTGTTTAGGACGTGAGATAATTAAATCTGATGATATATTTTTTCATTTTACTATCTCACGTCCTGAATCGTTAAATTGTCAGATATTAATATTTCCTCAAAAACAAATTAACATCCTCATTAAATTTAATCTTCCAGATCAAATGATAGCAAGAACTTTCAGAAATCAATATCTGAATCGGTAAAGGTCCCCATAAAGTGGTGTGCTGGGATCTAACCTGTAATCTCCAAATCCAGTGTAATCAACAAAAATAAATTGTTTATTCAGATTATAGTATTGCCAAACTTCGTAGGGTTTAGCATAATACTCGAACGGATGCCGGTCAATGTTATCAGGTGCACCAAGAATAATCATCACCATTCCTCTGTCAGATCTCCAACCTTCAAGAGAATACGATGTGAAGTTTTGATTCACGTATGCTACTCTGTTATAATACTCATTGAAAACAGGATTATATTCATCAGCAGGATTGGGGTCTTGTTTTCTCCAAAAAGCAACAAATCTTTTGGCTTTCTCCCTCCGACTATCTGTCTCCTTAATAAAAGTAAGATCTTCCGGGGCAGCTAAATAAACCATCTGCTCAATTGCTTTGTCAAGATCAGTAAGCGTGATAGGAACTCCAACCCATCGGGACATAAAAGATTTTACTGAAGTATCAAATACTTTGTCGGTTGAATCTCGTAGGGTAATCTTGAGGAGATTTTTTCCAAGATCAAGATTAAGGGAATCAATATTGTTAAAAATCTGATTGTTCCCTTCTTTTACTTCAACTTCTGTGGTTGTTTTAAATATCGAGGTTTCTTTTTCATCGAAAATTTCATAGTCAACAAAGAAATTAGCGGCCGTGTCTGAATAAATTTCAAAAAATGTTGATAAAGGGTCTCTGTCTGTAACAACACTTCTGGAAACATTTGGAATAATTTTCGAACTTCCTTCAACAACAGTTTTTCTGGCAATCAACATTACATCACTCATTGCTGGAAGCGGAACGAACTGTTTAACTACAACTTTGTTTTCAGATGTATATTCATTTTTAGAGTCCTTATCAAACAATGAGGTTTTAACTGAATAAACGCCGGGTGTTAAATCAAATGAACGATGGCCAAGATTAAAATTTTCGGGAGAGCTAGTCAATTCAAAGCTTATCGCCACTATTTTTTCATTCCAGATTTTTTCAGTTATGAGATTTTCCTTTTCTTCATCGAAAACAGATACCGTAACTGTATAACCAGCCTCGAAGCCCTGACCGGTCTTTACAAATTGTACTGCGTTATAAGGCACATGTATAAAGTAATCCAGTCTTGCTTTATCAGTTTCACCTTTAAATGACATAAAGTCCTGATAGTATTTTACTTTGTTATCTGGTATCCGGGAGAAATCGTCATCTTGCGCATAGGAAAACAAAGAAGGGAGAATAACACAAATAATTAATAACTTTTTCATTTTAATAAATCCTTAATTTTACTTTAATCTTGCAAAAAGATCGTACTCGTTTGAATCATACACTTCCGCGATATAGAAATTGCCAGGAACAATCTTTCCATCATTTAAGAGAATTAATACTTCACCATCAACTTCAGGTGCATCCCGATAGCTGCGTCCAACATAAAAATCTCCTTCGAGAGATTCAACTAATATTTTCAGTTCCCGTCCGATTTGCTGATTATTTTTTTCAGCCGATATCTCTCTCTGAATTTCCATTAACCTATTCTGCCGTTCCTTTTTAACTTCTTCAGGGACAGGATCACCCAGATCGAAGCTTCCAGTGTTTTCCTCCTGTGAATAGGTAAAAGTTCCCATTTTCTCAAATTTGAATTCTTCAACAAAATCGCAAAGCTCCTGAAAATCTTTTTCTGTCTCACCCGGATATCCGACAATAAAAGTAGTTCTGAGAACTAAACCTGGAATTTCAATTCTTAATTGAGATAACAACTCTCTTGTTTGTCTGCTAGTAATTCCTCTTCTCATTGATTTCAGAATACTATCAGAAATATGCTGAAGAGGGATATCGATGTATTTACAAAATTTCTCGTTGTTTTTTATTTCATCAATTAGCTCTTTCGGAAATCGTGAAGGATAAGCGTACATCATTCGAATCCACTCAATTCCTTTTACTTTACTTAACCTGGATATAAGTTCCGAAATATTTCTTTTATTGTAAAGGTCTTTTCCATAATCGGTTGTATCCTGTGCTATGAGAACTAATTCCTTTGTACTGTTACGTGCCAGAAATTCAGTTTCTGCAACTAATTCTTCAATAGATTTAGATTTGTGCAATCCTCGCATAATTGGTATCGCACAAAATGAACATGGATGATCACAGCCCTCGGAGATTTTTAAATACGCTGTGTGTGAAGGAAGTGAGACTACTCTTTCACCTAAAAGATTCTTCTTTAATTCCCCACCTAGTTCTTTAACAATTCTCTCATAGTCTTCTGTACCAAAAAACAAATCTACTTCAGGGATTTCTTGTTGGAGATCATTTCTGTAACGTTGTGATAGGCAACCAGCCACAAAAATTCTTTTTGTAATGCCTGACTTTTTGCTGGCGACTGCATTCATTATTGTGTTGACTGATTCTTCCTTTGCTGCTTCTATAAAACCACAGGTGTTTATAATAACCGTATCAGCTTCTGCAGGATTTGAGCGAAGGTCAAGATTATTTAGCTGTAGCTGGCGTAGAAGTCTTTCTGAATCAACTGTATTCTTAGCACAACCTAAAGTAATTACACTAACTTTTTCTCTCGTTTTCATTTAGTTAAATTCTATCAACCGAAATATTTTAAATAAATCCATATTGCAGGTGCGCTAAAAAGTAATGAGTCAAACCTGTCAAAGAAACCGCCGTGCCCGGGAATAAGTGAAGATGAATCTTTCACTTCGGAATCCCTTTTAATTAATGATTCTACTAAATCACCTATTTGACCTATTGTTCCGATAATAATTCCAACAACTATAACATTCATCCAGCTTAAAGAACTCAACACAAAAGCCTTTGCTAAAATCATAGTAGCAACAGAAAATATAAAACCAAAAATTGCGCCTTCCCAACTTTTCTTAGGACTAACACGAGGGAATAATTTATGTCTGCCAAAATTTATTCCTCCATAGTATGCAGCCGAATCACCTACCCAAATCGAAGCAAAGATTGATATAATAAAATATGCACCAAGGTTTTCTGCATAAATATCATTGGAACAAAACTCCCGGAGTGAAATAAGTGAAGCTGAAAATATTCCTATGTAATATATTCCAAGAAATGTCGAGCCAAGATTAAAAATTGCCGAGCCGTTATTTCGGAAAAGTTCAAAAGCTAAAAGTGATAAAGAGGATAGAATGATGATGGCAAAAGGATCAATTAAGTTGAGGAATTGATTAAGCAGAAAAATAAAAATGATAGTTCCACCAGCTATCAGATTAACATTCGCACCTTTATACTTCACAAGTAAACTGAATTCGTAAAACGAGAGTAGACTGATTAGGGCAACGAATGAAAAGAAATAATACCCACCCAAATAAGCGGCAATTAAAATAAATGGAATTGCTGCTATGGAAACTACGACTCT
>CAZLJI010000221.1:0-5020 GCA_964559565.1 uncultured Ignavibacteriaceae bacterium
CTTCCTGAAATCCCTTCAGAAAATATAATTGTTGAACCGTTTGGCCGAAATACTGCAGCTTGTATTGGACTTGCCTCGGTGATTATCCAGCAGAGATCGCCTGATGCCATTACTTTTGTTATGCCAGCAGATCATATTATTAAGGATAACGAAAAATTTATCGAGACATTAAAAGTAGCGGCTCAATTTGCATTCGATAATTCTGCTCTTGTTACAATTGGGATTCAGCCAACCAAACCTGAAACAGGATATGGTTACATTCAAATCGATGAAGATTCTGAAAAGAAGAATGTGTACAAGGTTTTAACTTTTGCTGAGAAGCCAAACTACGCAACCGCTGTAAATTTTATAAAGAGTGGTGACTTCTTCTGGAATAGTGGAATGTTTATCTGGAAGATTGGCACTATATTAAATGAAATCAAACTCTTGATGCCGGATCTTTATGAAGGTCTCGTTCAGATGAGAGACCAAATAAACAATCCTGATTTTCCGAATATTCTTTCTGATATATATGGTCATTTAAAAAGCATTTCAATTGATTATGGGATCATGGAGAAATCTGATAAAGTCTTTCTGGTAAAAGGTCATTTCAGCTGGAGTGATGTTGGAAGTTGGGAAGCAGTTTATGAATTGAGTGATAAAGATCAGGATGGTAATGTTAAAGTCGGAACTGTGTATACTGACATGGCAATGGATTCTTATATATACTCTCCAGATAAATTTACAGCAGTTATTGGATTGGATAATTTAATAGTTATTAACCACGACAATGCTTTGCTTATTTGTAAAAGAGATAAAGCACAGGATGTGAAAAATATAATAGATTATCTCAAGCTTAATAAGTTGAACGATCATTTATAATCATTAATGAAAAAGGTAATTACTGAGCGTGATATCTTAGAACTTGAAAAACAGGGGATAAAGGTTTTAATTAAAACTAAAGATACTATTATCACTCCACTTGCATTAGACCGAATTCGTCTTTCAAAATTTACCACTATTGAAAAAGAAAATTCTCCATCAGATTCCACTGTTAATTTAAATAACATCATATCAACTATCGGCAGAAAATTAATTATTGGCAGCGATCACACTGGATTCAGATTAAAAAATACTTTGATTAAATATTTAGTTGAGAAAGGATTTCATATAACAGACGCCGGAACATTTGATGAAAATCCTTGTGACTATCCAGACTATGCCAAGATTGTAGCAAAAAGCGTTTCCAAAGGAGATAATGATTTTGGAATTTTGATAGATGCTACTGGAATACCCTCCTCTATAGCAGCAAATAAAGTTAGAGGAATCAGAGCAGCTACTTGTTACGATACTTTCAGTGCTCGAAGCTCACGGGCTCATAATAATGCAAATATTTTGGTCGTTGGAGCAAGAGCATTGGGCGAAGACACAATTAAATTAATTATCGATGAGTGGCTGTTAACTAAATTTGAAGTTGGAAGACATCAGAAAAGGTTGGACAAAATAAGTGATATTGAAAATGAAAAAGATAATTGAAGTAGTACATTATTAATTTATATTTTGATATAAAGCATTTATACTATAATTTTCACAGGCCAAAAAAGATATTAGAATATAGAAAATAGAATTCGATGTTTAACCAGCCGGGGTCACTTCTGAAAAGATTTTATCTTAAACCAATTGCAGGATTTTCGTTACATTGCTCATTATAAATTCACCTCTCGAAGAAATAATCGAAATAAATCGTCATATTTATCTTCTTAAAATTCACTCTCCTCAACTGACTTCAATGATTAAACCAGGTCAATTTCTTAATATCAGAGTAACTGAAAGAGTTTTTCCTCTTCTCCGAAGACCATTTAGCGTTTGTGATGTCGATGGTGATTATCTATACCTAATGTTTAATATTATGGGTGAGGGAACAAGTATACTTGCTCATAAGCCGATTGGTTCTGATCTTGACATTCTTGGACCACTTGGAAATGGTTTTAACCTTGATGGTAATTACGAAACGGCTGTAATTGTAGCTGGAGGATTGGGAGCTGCTCCATTTCCATATGTCACTCGCAAACTCAATGGTAAGAAAAATATCCTGTCATTTATCGGTGGAAGAACAAAGGATGATGTTATTACGTATAATCTGAAAAATGTAAATGAAGCTTCAGATGATGGATCACTTGGATTCAAAGGTAATGTAGTGCAGTTGCTTGAGAATAATCTAGAACAATTAAAAGCTCAAAAAATTAAAATGTTTGCTTGCGGACCTACAGTGATGCTTCGAGCCTTAAAAGAATATTGTGTTAAGAATGAATTTGAATGTGAAGCTTCAACTGAGTGTGCAATGGCTTGCGGCTTTGGAATTTGCCAGGGTTGCCCGATTGAGTCAACAGCACAAAGTGATAAATATCTTCTTGTCTGTAAAGACGGTCCGGTGTTCAATATTAAAGATGTTGTAATATGAGTAACGTTGATCTGTCTGTAAAAATTGGTTCACTTACTTTACGAAATCCCATAATGCTCGCTTCGGGAACTGTAGGCTATGGTAATGAAATGTCTGAGTTCACTGACTTGAATAAGCTTGGTGGTATTGTAACAAAATCTTTAAGTCTTAAACCAAGAAAAGGAAATCCACCGCAAAGAATAGTTGAAACACCTGCAGGTATGCTGAATGCAATTGGTCTTGCCAATGTTGGAGTAGAAGCATTTCTTAAAGAGAAAATACCATTCCTCAAACAATTTGATGTCCCGCTGATTTGCAACATTGCAGCAAGCACTATTGAAGAGTATGTTGAGTGTACAAGAATACTTACTTTAGAAGACACTATCAAAGCCTTTGAGATTAATGTTTCCTGCCCAAATGTTAAAGAGGGAGGGCTATCATTTGGTAATGATTTAAATTCAGTTGCAAAGATTACGGAAAAGGTTCGCGCAGTTACACTGAAACCTTTAATTATGAAACTCTCTCCCAATGTATCATACATTGCTGAGTTTGCCAAAATAGCAAAAGAAAACGGCGCTGATGCAGTTTCAGCCATAAACACACTTGTCGGTGCAGCATTTAATATTTTCACTCGCAAACCAAAAATTCAAAATGTGACAGGAGGGTTATCAGGTCCTGCAATAAAGCCTGTTGCAATTGCAAAAGTTCTTGAAATCTCAAGACAGGTAGATATACCCATTATCGGCATCGGTGGAATTATGGATTGGAGAGATGTTGTTGAATTTATGATTGCCGGTTCCTCAGCAGTTCAAATAGGAACGTTGAATTTCATAGATCCTTCTGCACCGGAAAAAATAGTTAATCAGCTGGAAGAACATTGTATTAAAATCGGAATTGAAAAAATTTCATCACTCATCGCTTCATATCAATTATAACTGAATGGATCTTGAAACTTCACTGAAGAAACTTTTCTCTCTTCATACTTTTGGAATAAAACTTGGATTGGATAATACTATCGGTTTTCTGAACCATTTAGGAAATCCTCAGCAAGCAATAAAGACTATTCACATAGCAGGTTCAAATGGAAAGGGAAGCACTTCTTCATTCATCGCAAGTATTTTACAAGAGTTTGGGTATAACATCGGATTGTATACTTCGCCACATTTTGTGAAGTTTAATGAAAGAGTTTTGATAAACGGAAAACAAATAGAAGATGAATTTGTTGCTACATTTATATCAGATAATGAAAAATATATTGATGAACATCAGTTAACTTTTTTTGAAGTGACAACAGCAATGGCCTTTCAGTATTTCAAAAATATGAAAACAGATTATTGTGTAATTGAAACCGGACTTGGTGGCAGGCTTGATTCAACAAATGTTTTAAACCCTTTGGCAGTGGTAATTACATCTATCAGTCTTGAACATACGAATATACTTGGAGATACAATAGAACAGATTGCCTCTGAAAAGGCAGCAATAATCAAGGACAATTCAAATGTTTTCACAGGTTTACTAATGAAGGAAGCTGAAGGAGTTGTTGAGCAGAAATGCAAAGAGACAAATAGTATTCTTTATCCTATGAAAGATTTTATAATTGAATCAGAAGACCAAATAAAATTGCAACTTGAGAAAGAAAATCAAATTGAAATGAATCCTCCGTTAAAAGGCAAATATCAAAAATACAATTCTGCACTTGCTGCTCTTACAATCTCAAAAACGTTTTCAAATTTTGAAGAAGAAAAATATGCAGCCGGAATAGCGAATGTTTTAAAGAATACAGGATTGCAAGGCAGGTATGAGTATTACCATAAAGAGCCGACAATAATTTTTGATTCAGCACACAATACTGAAGGCATAGAGAACTTTTTAATTGAGTTTACCAAAGAAGCCGGCAACTATGAGAAGAGAACTTTATTATTTGGAGCGATGAGAGATAAAGCGATAGGAGACATGCTTTTAATACTATCAAAATATTTTGATGAAATTATGATAACAGAAATTAAGTACGAACGGGCTGCTAAGATAGAAGAAATTAGTAGCCTATGTAATCAATTAAACATTACCATTACGCCTATAGCCGGACCAGCAAAATTTGTTCGTAGTTTTGCAACAAGAGGTGCGGAAGAGTGCCTGGTCGTACTTGGTAGTATGTATCTGCTAGGTGAAATTAAGCAGCAATTACTGGTTTGGGAAGCTTGACATTTAGGAATTTAAGGTTTATGTTTCGGTGAGCCGCAAAAACCTATCAAGAAATAAACAATTTGTTATCATTAATAAATTATTCCCCGAATACACAGACTGGTTAAAACCAGTTAAAATTATATGTTAAATAACTAAACCTTCATCTGACAACAATAACTCAGGGTCAATATTATGCCAATGGATATATCCGCACTTAAATCAAAAAAGATCGTAGAATTAAATGAAATAGCCAAAGAACTGAACATCCCCGGCTATAGCGATCTTCGCAAGCAGGAATTGATTTTCAAAATTCTGGAAGCTCAGACTTCAAAAGATGGACTAACTTTTTCAAAAGGTGTCCTCGAGGTTCTTCCTGATGGATATGGATTCCTTCGTTCCTCAGACTACAATTATCTT
>CAZLJI010000222.1:0-5010 GCA_964559565.1 uncultured Ignavibacteriaceae bacterium
TGGCCGGAAAAAATATGAATTAGTTTTAAATTCTGATAATGTTTCAGTTGTCAAGTTTTGATGCTGGTAAGCTGCTTTAACACCTAAACTGAAATTGCTTAGTTTTAATCTTCCGAAAGCATCTACATAAAGAAGTGATTCATTAAAATTTTCATCGTCCAGATAAGTAAAATCTCCTCCACCATTCAAATCGAAAATAAATTCTTTCATATAAAGATTTTGAATTCCAACAGAAGCATTTCCTATATTTAAATATCTTTTTCTTCCCGGATCCATTGAACCAAAAAATTTGAAGATATCTTTTTTGTGCTCACCGCTTAGGATGAACTTTGTTCCCGGCAAAACACTGGAATTAGTTGGGAGTGAATAATCAAAATCAAGCGATCCCTCCAGATACTGTCTATCACTATTATCTATATATTCACGCTGATTCAAACCTTTTACAAATCCGTGAATCATTCCTCCGGTGTAGGGAAATGTGTAATTCAACTCTCCCGCTGGTAACTGATAAAGACCTGCTTTAAGTTCAATAAATCCTTTTCGGTAATCAGCGGAATCTAGAAGCGATAATTCAGCTTCCACCGGATTTGAAATGTCAGCAAGATCAAGATAATCCGGTTAGTATGCAGGCTTTAAAAATTCGTCGGATACAGTTGAGATGTAATCGGGTTTAAGTTTATCTACCTTTCTCACTGAAATAATATCTTTTCCAAATATTACAAAATCTGGTAATTCAACATTCGGATTTGTATCCTGAGAATAAATTAAGACAGTCGATAAAAGCAATATGATTAATAAATATTTTATCATTTGAGTTTACTTATTTTTTGTCTGGCCTCTTCTCCAAGTTCGTTACCTTTGTGTTTCGTGACTACAACTCTATACATCTCCTCGGCCTGTCTTGTATCGTTTAACTTAACATAGCAATCTCCAAGCAACAGATATGAACGTGAAAGCCATGGTTCATACTGTGAATAGACGGTTCTCACTCTTACTAGTGCCGAAATTGACTCAGAATATTTTCCCTGATCAAAGAGTGATAATCCATAATGGTACTGTGATCTGGCACCCAAATCATCTGTTCTCTTTTCTGCTACATCCAAAAAGTGTTTGTCAGCGATATCATTTCTGCCTGTAGCCATGTCAATAAGTCCCATTTCAAATTTGGCTTGATCAGCAAAAATAGTTTCGCGGTGATACATTGCTAACTCTTCAAAAGTTCCATAGGCCTTTTGAACATTATCTGCCTTGATATAGGTAGTGCCTTTGATAAAAAGAACTTCAGGCAGTCTTGGTGAATCTTTTAGTTTTACTGAGGCTTTTTCCAGAAGTTCAATTGAGGCCTGGTAATTACCGTTCACCTCATACATTTTACCAAGTTCAATTACAGAGACAGCGGCAGATTCAGAACCTGGATAACTTTCAAACACTTTATTGAAGTAGAAAATTGCTTCGTCATCTTGTTTTAAGTTCTGTGAACTTTTACCAAGCCAGTAATATGCTTCAGGCACAAATGAGCTTTTTGGGTATTTAACAAGAAATTCCTGGTAACTGGTCTTAGCATTCTGATAGTCACGCTGACTATAATAAATTTCTCCTTTTTTGAAGAAGATCAAATCAGAAAATTTTAAATTTGGATTTTGACTTGTATATCTGTCTATCAGATTAATTGCTTCCTCCGGTTTACCCATTGCAACATAGCTGTATTGCATTCCATTTATCGCATCAAAAGCATATTCAGATGAAGGGTATTTGGTTAATACATTTCGATAGTTAACAATTGCTGAATCGTACATTCCAAGATTAAAATATGCATCTCCGATTGAGTAGAACACGACAGGTGTGAGAGATGATTTTTTATATATTTGAAGCACATACCTGAAGTCGTCAATTGCTTCTTTGAATTCTCCTTCCTGGAACTTGATAAAACCAACCGTGAATAGTGAGCTTTCAGCATATTTAGAATCGGGAAATTTTTGTTGAAGATTTCGAAATTCATTAATTGCAGAATTAGTCTCACCTGATTTATACAACGCTTGAGCATACTGATAATATGCATATGGATCATCAGAAGAGTAATTCCCAGATTGGAATAGCTGTTTAAATATTCTGCTTGCAGCAGCAAAATTCCTTGCGCCATAATAACTGTCCGCTAATCTCAATTGTGCATCAGTGATTCTAAAATCTTCCGGATAACGATCAATAAATTCAGAGAACTGATACGCAGCGTTCGAATAACTGCCAAGATTAAAATGACAATATCCCTTTGAATATGTTACTTGTTTAACATAATCAACTTCAGTGCTTTTGATAGAATTGTAGCGGGACAGAGCCTCTTGATATTTTCCGAGGCTGAAGTAACTCTCTGCCATGTAAAAATTAATTTTATCTGGTTCAAAAGCTTGGTTTACATTCTCAGCCTCTCTTAGATATTCAGCCGCTTTTTCATAATCACCAAGATGATAAAGTGAAACACCCATACCAAGTAATGCTCTCTGGTGTACTTCATTTTCAGCTTCGGTAATTCTGATAGCAGGTTCAAAGTTACCTCGTGCTTTGATGTAATTTTTGCTTCTTAGTTCGATTTCGCCAATCATTGTAAATGCTTTTGCCCGGGTAACAGGATCATCTGAAGAAGTAGCGTTTGCTAAATACTGTGAGGAAAGCTCGAACTTGTTTTGATCAAAGTAAATCAATCCAATAAGACTTTCAACTAATGATGCCGATGGATGATTTGGATACTGTTTAAGAAAATCCTGAAAAATAATTAATGCTTCATTTGGATTTCCAGAATATCTCTTTGACTCGCCCTTCCAGATGAATGACTTGATTGCTGTTGAATCGTCGCCCTGTGAAAGAATATTAAACTCATTGTAGGCTTCGTCGTACTTAGATTGCTGGAAGAGAGACCATGCTAATCCATATTGAGCATTTCGGTAAACTGGTGAGCCTGGAAACCGTTCGATTATTTCTGAGTAGGTATTTGCCGCATTTGCATATTCCTCAACTCTGTAATGCGAGTTAGCAAGCAAATACAATGCTTCTGAAAGATTCTCACCGGGAAGTTCCTGCAGTGTAGGATTATTTAGTTCAAGTATCGAATTATAGTAATCCTTCAAATAAAAATAGCAAATACCAATTCTGACTTGAGCCTGAAGAGCGAGAGGACTGCTTGAATGATAAGTTAATAGTTGATCGTAATATTTAACTGCGTTCTGGTAGTCTTTCATTTTCTCATAGACACTGGCAAGGGCGTAGAGTGAGTGATCTTGAAATCTGTTACTTGATTTGTCATCAATTGCTTGAGTTAAAAAATCAATCGCTTCATCAAGTTTTCCTTCCGCCGCGTAAGATTCTCCAACCCAGTACATCGATGAACCAATATAATCACTGTTAGGATATTGATAGATTAATAATAAATGATTTTTTCTACTTAGTGCATATCTCTCAATATCAAAATAAATTAATCCAAGGGTAAATAGAGATTCCTCACGGAATTTTGACCAGACAACATTGTTGACTATAAATTCAAAACCTGTAGCTGCTTCATCTTTCTTTCCCATCTTTAAGAGTGAGTTAGCGGAATAATATCTCGCCGAAGCGTACATCTCATCTTCAATACCATAATCTTTAATTACTTCTTCAAAGATTTTATGAGCAACTGCAAATAACTGCTTATTATAAGCATCCATTCCCTGGTTAAATTCTTCGGCTACATTTTGACTGAATACAAATGGATTACTCAGAAAACTGAGAATAGAAGCTAAAGCCCAATATTTAATAATTTGATGGTAAACCATATTTAAGTTTAAGACGAAAAACTTCCTTTTATAGTTTCAAAATGATAAGCCTTCATTCGCTCAAAATTCTGCATATTCTTATGCTAAATATTGGCTTTATAGAACTTAAAGTCAAGAGAAATAATAAAATATGGAGAATCACTTAAAGATATTGTTTAGAATTTCACGGCTTCTCAATGAATACAACGAGATAGTCCTGGATTTTATCCCTAATTATTTTTAAGTTTATTAAAGCAAATTGCATTCTATCACTAAAATGGAGAGAAAATGAAGAAGAACTACGTAATCTCGTTTGCAGTACTATTTCTGGTAGCACTGCCAACATTTACCTCTGCTCAATTAATAAAAATTGGAGCCGGCGGTGGATTAACCCAGGTATTAGCGCCTGACGGATTAACAAAGGATGTATCAGAGGGCGGACTTGGTTATTCAACCGAATGGAATGCTGGAATCATAGGGAAAGTTGACTTGCCACTTATTCCCTTCACACCGAGAGCTTTCATTCTATACCATTCTTTATCTGGAAGTGGTTCTACCCCACCAGAATTATTTAAGGCTCTGCAAGCCGAAGGTGATGTAGAGAATAGTCAATCAATATTAGAAATTGGATTAGGTGCACAATACAATTTTATTCCCGCTCCCCTGGGATTTGATCCATACATAGCCCTGGATTTGTCATTCAACAGCTTCGGAAAAAGTAAGGTGAATGATGTTGATATTGAAGGGTCTGATGTTTCAAGATTCGGTGGAGGAATTGGAGTAGGAACGGAAATTTCAATCATCCCAGTTGTAAATCTTGATTTGTACTTAAGCTACAAAATGTTCAACCTTACAGGCAAAGAGGATGGCGAGGAAACAATTAGTGCTGTAACACTTGATGCATTTATAATTTTTAACTTCTTATAATCTTTTTATGGGAATGCGCTAAGTGTGCATTCCCTTTTCCTTTTCCTTTTTATATCTGCTCAATACTCTTAAACCAAAAGCTGATATATTTTTATTCCCAATCAAGGTAAGACTTTCTACTAAACTTTGAATTTCTTCAATTGATGCTTTTGCTCTAAAGGCTCCATTAATGTGTGAATAGAGTTGATCTTCAAATTTTAATACTGTAAGCGTTGCAACTATACACAATTCACGTTCTTTTAATGAAAGACCCTTTCTTCCCAAAACTTTGCCATAACCTTCAAGCACAAGCCATTCAGCCATG
>CAZLJI010000223.1:0-4975 GCA_964559565.1 uncultured Ignavibacteriaceae bacterium
TTTAAAATAACCGGCTGCCCTTGTGACTCTGCTTGCTTTTGTGCATACCATTTTCTGTTTATTTCAATCTTCTCATTGAATTCTTGTATCTGTTGATTTATTTCATCAATACGTGATTGACTACGCTCTAATTGGTACGATGATGGTGGTGGTGAATCAATACCTACTTTATAGATGGTAGGTGTGAATTCACCATCTTGATTGAGTGTTGCATAATAATACCATCCATCACCTGATTGAACAAAACGGTATCCATCCTCTGTTTCCATCCAGAAGAAAAATTCATCTCCCCAAATTCTGCCTATAAATGTAGTTTCATCTGGCTGTTGTAGTTCGTTCATCCCTGTATCAAATGGTGCTGATTTTATATTGTTGTTGTATAATAGTACTGAGGCAACAATTAACGCATTTAATAACTTATTCTTTTTTCTCCTCCTGTTACTTGATAATTAATAATTTTTTAGTTACAAACTTTGTCTCTGTTTGCAATTTGTATAGATAAATTCCAGATGAAAGATCATCAGAGGATAAATTAATTGTATAAACTCCTTTTGTCTGAAACTTATTAACTAATGTTTTTACTCTTTCTCCAATTGCATTAAATAATTCAATTAGAATATTCCCGTCTAATGGCACTGAATATTCTATAACACTGCTCGAATTGAATGGGTTTGGGTAATTCTGATTAAGAATTAATTCATGCTCTCCTAACTTTTTTTCACCTGCCGCAGTATGTGTAATAATTTCTCCAAGATAGCCATTTTTACTCACCTGTTGTACAACAACAGTAAAATTATTAATTAGCCCTGCAACTATAAATCCCCCTCTTCCATCGGTTGTATATTTTTGGTAAGTCAATCGCGGATGTGCAACTATTACTCCATTTGCATTCCATTGCTTGTTACCTGAAGTATCATACATTTGAGCGTAAATTGCATTTATTTCACTAGTAATACTCCAGCTAAAAATAGTGTTCATATTATAAGAAGAAGTAATCCCAATTATTGTTATTCCTGATGAATCAGCGCTAAGTAAAATTTTATTTGGATTTACTATAGTTCCTTCAAAATTAATTGATTGAAAATATGGTCTACCTGTTTGTCCGTTATACGTTCCTAACCAAGTATAGTTTATAATTCGTTGGTTTGTGCCTACCATAAAAGATCCCGGACCCACACTATCAGCAATTTCAACATAAGGTTCCTGCCAGAGGTTGTTGCCAAGTGAGTCTTTTCTTTGTGCTACAAGCTTTGGTATCATTCCTGTCCAAACCTTATTGCTTAAAACAATACCGCCTTCCTGGTCTGGAACAGGTTCCCCAAGAGTAGTAGTATACAGGTTTAACATTTCCCCATTCTGATTAATTCTGAAAATATTTGAACTACTTTGCACATAATATTTACTATCGCTTGCCGTAACTATTCTTATATATGTACCAGTGAGTGCAATTAGAATTCCAGAGTCACCCCAAACTCTTTGACCAGTCCTATCAATTCTATTCATTAAGATTCGCTCATCGTAGTTTTGCCAAACAATTACGCAGCCACCGTCACCATCGCTGACCAATCCTCCTATTCCGTGATTTGTTTCTTCTGTTGTTACTCTAACACCCGTTTGTCCCCACAAAAAATTTCCATTGCTGTCAACTTTCTGTACTCTTACCCGGCTGGTAAAATCTGTTCCAACAACCTGGTTATCTTCATAACTAACAATTACTCCACCTTCTTCATCTTCAATAATTTGCGCTTGCCATTGTTCAGGTAGTTCACCAAGTATTTGTTTTTTATCTCCCCAAGGTTTGTAACCATATTTATCCAGTCTTTCGACAGCTAGCTTTTGTGGATAAAAACTTCCATAGTTATATGTTATATAGCATCCACCAGCGCTATCACTAACAATATGTGGATCCCAGCCAGTAGCAATGACAAGATTATTGTTTGGGTCGGTGGACCATTGTGGTAACAGACTATTACTGCAGATTATTAAAACTAAAATGGTAATTAGCAGGATTCTCATTTTGCTTTCTCACTCGTTAAGTTTTGTAAAAATATAAGACAGGTATAAAACCACATATTAATGTGGTGAAAGGTTTTGTGTTTTCTCCCGAAAGGTTCGCAGTAACTTGGTAGGATCGGAAGAAATTCGGATTCAATTTTTATTTTCATCAGAACTTTTCCTTTTTGCTACTAATAATTTAACAAAAAGGAAAGAAGAGTCAAGTGACTATTACGTTAATTTTCGGTCGTGTTTAATTCTCTGGGAACCAATTTAGGCTTGTTAAGTCATTTACATAAAATAAAATTGAATTTGGGATGAATTTCTTTTTTAAAATAATTAAAAAGTGAAAATGAGAAAGTTTCTTGATAAACCACTACTAAACAACCAGCTTTAATAAATTATAGACAATAAATGCTGCCATCATCATCAGCAAAGTATAAATAATTATTTTCTTGATTGCTCTCTGTTCAAGAATGATATTTGTCCTCCAACCTCTCCAACCGCATTTCTTACATTTGTATAGCTCTAACCATGTAATTGCTTTGATGATTCTTTCTTTTGTGTTTCTAGGACGAGAATTCCTTAAAGTACTTTCACTTTTGCAAGAAGGACATTGTATCTTTTTTGAGTTACGAGAAGTCATTAAACAACTCAACCAATATTAAATAGTATGCGAATTATTGCTATGATTAATATACCTGCAAAAACTTTTTTAATTACTGTCGCTGACGACTTGAGAGTAAGCTTAACACCTATGAAAGATCCAATTATTGCACCAACACCTAGTGGAATAGCAGCAGCTAAGACGATAAAACCTAATGCACCAGCGGTAGTGTTGGTATTTGCGCTTTGAAATAAATAAGAAATTGTTGCCGTCAGCATTGTAACCGCTGCAATGATTGATGAAGTGCCAACAGCTTTTCTTGCTTCAATTAAAAATAAGTTCATTAAAGCTGGTAAATATATTATTCCTCCTCCAAGTCCGATGAACGCTGAAAAGATTCCAACAAACAAACCGAGCGGTAAATAATATTTTTCACTTAAAGGATTTGAAAGCACAAGCCATTTGCGCTTATCTGATTCAAATAGCATGCTTATCAAAACAATAAACAGAACAGAAGCGAAAATAATTTCAAGCGTTTTTGATTCTACTTTAACAACAAAAAATGGAGTGATGGAGGCTGTAATGAGTGAACCAAGTGAAATAAATATCGCAGGTTTCTTAATAAAATTTTTTGCTTTGATGTGCAGGATTGAAGAATTGGTTACCGCCATTGCTCCGGTAAATAATGAAGTTCCAATTGTGTAATAAGCTAATGTTGAATCAGGTATTCCGAGAAGAGGTAGAGTAAAGTATAGAAGAGGGACAAACACTAATCCTCCGCCAATTCCGAGCATACCAATTAATATACCGGAGAAGAATCCTGAAACTAAAAAAATCAGCGAAGCAGCTAATTCATTCAACGAACAGCAACATTTAGTAGTTTATTGTATGCATCTTTTTTTGAAAGAATGTCCAAAGCAATCTGAATCTGAAGATCTGAGTTTAATTGTTCTTCAATTCTGCCTTCCAATCCAAGATAACGAGCAGCAAGCTCCGATCTTATCTCACGAAGAATTTCATCTTTATATATTTGCATTTCTTTTTCAAATAATCCTCCTAATTCACCTTTGATCTTTAGTAACTCATCCTTTATCTCCTCTTTATCAGCGGCTCCTTTTATCAGATTGTCGATTTCAATTTCTGTTTGCGATACATATTTAAAGTCTTCTTCAGAAAGATAATTTGTGAACTCACCAAAAAGTTTTTCATCGTTAATTTGGGAATAATCAGCATCGGGGTTATTAAAGAAATAGTTATTGGCGTATTTGAAAAATAATCCTTTGGCTAGAAGTTCTTTTGTCAGTTCACCATTGATATTGAATTCAACAGTTGTATCTGGAGTTATTCCACCTTTGGCATAAACTTCTCTCTTATTGTCAGTAAGAAATTCTTCTTCTTTTTCAAGCGCAGGATTTAGAATAATATCACTGCCTTCTGAGTAATCAATCCTTTGAATGCATCTTCCGCTTGGAGTATAATATTTAGCAGTGGTAATCTTTAATGAAGTATTGTAACTAAGTGGAGTAATCGTCTGAACTAGCCCTTTACCAAAAGATTTTGTTCCCAAAATTACAGCACGATCATGATCCTGAAGCGCACCTGCTACAATTTCTGATGCAGAAGCACTTCCACCATTTATAAGAACAACAATACCAACTTCATGGCCAATAATTGGTTCTTCAACTGAATAGTATTTCTTTTCACTTGTAGCATCTCTACCACGGGTTGAAACGACAAGCAGATCACGTACAAGAAACTTATCACAGACATCTATTGCGATGTCCAACAAACCACCTGGATTTCCACGTAGGTCAAGTACAACTGAAGTAATTGGTTTCTGTTCCTTAAGTTCCTTTATTGTTTTCTTAATTTCATCGCTTGCGGCCCTGCTGAAATTTGAAAGCTTTATATAAACATTACCACTATTTTCAGGAAAAAATCCTGAGTAAGTAATATTCTTAACTATAACTTCTTCTCTGATCAAGTTAAAAGATAAAGTATCTCTTAACTCATTTCTAACAACTTTGAGCTCAACAGTTGTCCCTGGTTCACCTTTAACCAGCGAAGAAACATCATCGATATTATCCACAGAAATAGTCGAACCTCCAGCTTCAATAATTACATCACCTATTAGAATTCCTTGTCTTTGAGCTGCATATCCGTCCATCACTTCAACAACAGTAACTTCATCTCCTCGAAGTCCAATTGAAATTCCAACACCACCATATTTGCCATTTGTAATAAGATCGATATCTTCTATTTTTTTCTCATCTATAAAAATAGTGTAAGGATCGAGTGATGAGAGCATTCCTTGAATTCCGGCTCTTAAAAATTTTTCGGGGTCCACTTCATCTACATAATTGAACGCAATTT
>CAZLJI010000224.1:0-4944 GCA_964559565.1 uncultured Ignavibacteriaceae bacterium
TGATGAAATTACCTCAAGAATTGTTAAAAGATTAAACAAAACTTTTATCACTCCATTTGACAGGGAAGATATTTTTGCACTGATAAAAAAATTAGATGATATAAGCGATATGCTGCTTGGTGCTTCTGCACGAATAGAAACATTCAATATCACAAAAAAAATTTCTTACGCAGATAAACTTGCTTCAATTATTAATAAGCAGGTTCAGGAATTGGGTGTCGCTATTCAAGATTTAAAGGCAAGAAAAATTAACGAAGCCAAAGCAGTAAAAGATCTTGAATCGGAAGCTGACCAGATTTATCGTACTGCAATACAAGATTTATTTGCTAATGAAAAAGATGCCATCGAACTCATAAAGAAAAAGGAAATCCTTGACTTACTGGAAAGAATATCTGATCGCTGCCAGTCTGTTGCAAATGTTATTCTCTCCATCTTCATTAAAAATGCCTAACCTTTGATGGAATTTGTAATCTTCATCATCTTCTTAGCACTCGTCTTCGATTTCTACAATGGAATGAACGATGCAGCGAACTCGATTGCTACAGTAGTTGCAACCAGAGTATTAACCCCTTTCCAGGCTGTCACGTGGGCAGCGTTTTTTAACTTCATCGCTGCGTTTGCATTTGGTGTTAGTGTAGCTACAACTATCGGGAAAGGAATGGTTGATGTAAACGTTGTAGATAACTATGTAATTTTATCAGGACTTGTTGGAGCTATAATTTTAACTGCAACAGCTACTCATTTCGGACTTCCTATAAGTGTATCTCACTCAATCATCGGAGGTTTTGGTGGTGCAGCCATCGCAAAAGCAGGTTTTGGTGCTCTCATTGTATCAGGTTATACAAAAGTTGTGATTTTTATTTTTGCTGCTCCTTTAATTGGAATGGTAATGGCTTATATTTTTTCCGTTCTCACTTTGTGGATAGTCAGGAATCAGCAGCCAAGAAAAGTTGATAAATACTTTCGCCGTCTTCAGCTTTTATCAGCAGCGCTTTATAGCTTAAGCCACGGTTCAAATGATGCGCAAAAAACAATTGGAATTATTACAATTCTTTTATTTACGAACGGATTACTTGGAAGTACTTTTTATGTTCCATTTTATGTAATAATTATGAGTCATGCCGTAATTGCACTTGGCACTCTATTAGGCGGCTGGAAAGTAATAAAAACTTTAGGTATGAGAGTAACCAAGTTAAGTCCATTCGGTGGATTTAGTGCTGAAACCTCTGCGGGTTTGACAATTATAGGTGCAACAATATTCGGAATTCCTGTAAGCACAACTCACACGATTACCGGTTCTATCATTGGTGTGGGAGCTATTAAAGGTTTATCAGCAGTGAGATGGGGTGTTGCTAAGAATATTCTGTGGGCGTGGGTATTAACTATTCCGCTGTCCGCAGTTTTTGCAATGATTACTTACGAAGTAGTGATCTACGTTCAAATTAATTTCTAATTCGGATCTATCTGCGAAACTCCTCAAGCAATAATTTCTTAATGCTCTGATGGTTTTTGCTCAACTCGCCATACTTTGCCTTAACAACTTCAAGAAGTGAGAGCGACTGGACGACATAATTCTTCCTTAAAAGTTTTAAATGATTACTTTTTGATTTTCTGATTTCCGCCTCTAAAGCACCTAAATGTTTTCTTATTGTATAAATATCACCTCGGTCAATTGGTCCGGAAAGCGCTTTTGACGGTGATAATTTGAAAACATTTTCAAGTGCAGATTGAGTTGTCTTCCTCAGAATATTTATAGGGTATTTATTTTTTGAAGATGTCAGCGTGAATGCGTTAAAAAGATTTCCGACCAGAAAATTTGAGCTGTGAACTGCTGCAAGGTGATGAAAGACTTTATCTTCTGAAGCAATTTTGTGCGGTTTCAATTTTAATTTCCTGCACATCTGCATTAAAAACAATTTTGCCGGTTTATCTTCAGTCTCAACTGATGCTGGAGAATTTTTAATATCAACTATTTTTTTTGATGGAAACGGTCTGATGATATGAAGTGAACCGGTTGCACAACCTTTCTTCTCTAAAGCTTTTAATGCAGAAATATCTTCGACACCGGAAAAGTGAATGCACATGCAGTCCTTAAATGTAATCCTCAACTTCGAAAATTTATCAGCAACTTTCTTTATCTCTCCATCAGGAACTGTAAGAAAGAAGACATTAACTTCCTGAGGAATATTTTTTAGTGAGTTAGAGTATTGAGGAATTGAAAATTGCTTTGCCAGTGATTTCGCTGAATGCAGTCTCGTGCTAACTACAATTTGAATATCAAAGCCAGATTTTCTAAGTGCCGAGGAAAGCGAGTACGCAATTTTACCTGCACCAATGACAGCAATTTTGTGTTTTGTCAAACCAGTTCAATCCCCATAAAAAACTGCTGAGAGATAACCGACAACTTCTGAATTATCACCGGTAACATCTCCTGAATCTGTCCTACTTAGCACCATCGAATGCCTGATGTTTTTTAGGTTTGCTGCTTTCATTAAAGCAACAATTGGTCCGCCGCCACAAGCTTCGCAAGTATGATTTTCTAAATCAAACTGGAGCGATTCAAAATCAAATTCTCTTACTCGCATTTCTACAACTGAATCCAACTTGTCAGCCTGAGATTTGGAGTAAAAGTGAGATAAATCCGAACTGGCTACAATAAGAGTTTCATCATCTGAAACTTCAGCAAGTTTTTTTGCCAGAGTATCAATATTTCTTTTGGATTGATCTCCCATTACAATCGGAACGATCTTGAAATCCTTCAGAACAGATTGGAGAAAAGGAAGCTGAACCTCAAGGGCGTGTTCTCTTCTGTGTCCCTCATATCCTTTGAAGATGACATTATCATTTGTTACCAGCTTTTCGCAGAATTCTTTATCAACCTTCAATAAACCAAGAGGAGTTTCGTAAGCATGGCCTTCAAAAACACAAATGCCTGGAAAATATTCTGAGTGGCTGGGAGAGATTATAACAACAGTTTTAAATTTTTTCCCAAGTAAAAGATTGTAAGCGTGTGCTGCTGTTTTTCCTGAATAAACATATCCGGCATGTGGAGCAACTATTCCGAAAACTCTTTCAAATTTTTCCTTTGGTTTAGTTACATCCAATAATAAATTAATATCTTCCCTGAGCTTATCAGGATTTGAAGGATAAAAATGTCCGGCAACTTGGGCTGGTCTAACGTAATTCATTTTTTACCTCCTTTTTCCTCTTCAGAAAAAATCAAAGCAGTGAAAACTTTTATGTTCAACATTCTTTCTTCCCAGTAATTACCATATAATCCGGCTTTGTGACAAAGTGCTGTTAAAAATTCTGCACGATTATAGTTTTGCTCAGTTGCAACTTGCGGTAAAAGAACTGCTCTGCCTCCTTCTTCCAGTAAAAGTCCGTGCTTCCCGACTTCTATCTCGTCATAACTTTTTATAGGTTCAAATTTTGATAGCACTGAAATTTCAATTTTAACAGTATCAAGTTCATCTCTACTCAGTTCCGGAAAGCGCGGATCACCAAAAGCCGAATGCTTAGCTACCTCAACTATTGTTTCAAACAGTGGCTTCTGTGCGATGATATAACCAATACATCCTCGCAATTCATCTTTAATATGTAAAGTAACAAATGCACCTAATTCCATTTTAAGTTTTGGGAAAACCTTATAATCAATTTTTGTTACATCACATTCACTGAATTCCTCCAGAATAGATTCTCTCGCAGCTCTCAACAAAATCTTTTTTTCTTCATTTGATAATTCCATCTTATCCCCACTCAACTTTCTATCTTATAAACTTTAAGTCTGGTTTTTCCAAACAGCAAAAACAGAAGGTTATCTTTAACAAAGAACGAATCGGTCAAATACAGACTTGTTTCTTTATTGATTACTTCTTCTAAAATATACTTTCCTGTAGATAAATCAACAGCCTTAAAAAGATTATTCAAAGATCCATTGGAATTTGCTTCGTGAAAGCTCATCATTAAAAGCTGATTTTTCAAAATAAATTCAATTTTTCCTGTCACAACGAAATGATCCCTTAAGGATTTGATAAACCGATTCGCCTGTTCATTCTCGCCTGAATCAGTTTCGAAATTTTCCGGAAATAAATAGCCATTATCTACTTCCTTTACGGATGCTTCACCACGTAGATTATTTATGTGTTCATAATTGTCACCAATCTCTTCAATTATTTCTC
This sequence comes from uncultured Ignavibacteriaceae bacterium, assembly GCA_964559565.1. Lineage (GTDB taxonomy): Bacteria > Bacteroidota > Ignavibacteria > Ignavibacteriales > Ignavibacteriaceae > IGN2. The sequence continues at coordinate 4,182 of CAZLJI010000224.1, forward strand.
CGTCGAAAGGATTGATGGAATAGTAGTTTCTTCCTTCAAATTTATCTCTGTAAGTGTAAAGTTTATCTTTGTAAAGAAACAGGAAAATAAATTCAGGATTAGTCCAGAGGAATTCTTTCTTCATAAAGTCATAAGCAAATATTCCTCTGTGCTTGGGCATATCGGGTTTGGCAAACTTATGGAAGAAGATTGTGTCACCTTCAACAGCTTCAATTCCGACCCAAAAATTATCTTCAGGTTGAAAGTTGCTTAATATTTTTTTTCCTGATTCAAGTTCAAGGCAATGAAAGTAAGCTAGCTTCTTTTCAGTTTCACGCTCTTCAATTATCAGCTTACCATTCTTTGTCGGGATGATTCTCCATATTTGCCGTTTATAATCGAAGCGATATAATTTTTTCAGCTTCATTCTATTTCAAAGGTACAAACTTTGCTGTAAAATGTCTGAGCATTGGTGCTTCGTAAACAATTTTATATCCTTTCAGCTTATTCCGATTATTAAACACTTCGAGGATTATTTCAATCAGATTCACGATTCATTTGATGCAGGAAAATGGAATCTTAGAAAATCCATCTTCAAAATGCCCGGAAATAAAACAGGAAACCAGCTTTCAACCAGATTCGAAACAATATTTCTGAAAAAGAAAGAGTCAATCTTCCAGCTCGATGCCTTGTTTCTTTCCAATCTCCCTTATGATCAATAAACCATATCATCGCAGATCATGATCCAAAAACTACTTATGAATTGTTTCTTTTTGAAACACTG
>CAZLJI010000225.1:0-4903 GCA_964559565.1 uncultured Ignavibacteriaceae bacterium
CAACATTCCCCACTTGTTTCATTCTCTTCTTTCCTTCTTTTTGTTTTTCAAGAAGTTTTCTCTTTCTTGTGATATCACCGCCGTAACATTTTGCCAGCACATTCTTTCTCAAAGCTTTAACTACTGACTTCGAAATTATTTTCGAACCAATTGCAGCCTGAATTGAAACCTCAAACATTTGGCGGGGAATTAAGTCTTTTAATTTGGTACAGACTTTTCTTCCCCAATCATAAGCTTTATCCCGATGAACGATCATTGAAAGAGCGTCAACCGGATCGCTATTCAATAAGATATCAAGCTTGACTAGATCAGATTCGACATAGCCAATATATTCATAGTCAAAAGAAGCATATCCGCGAGTAGTTGATTTTAGCTTATCGTAAAAATCGAAAATTATTTCCGAAAGTGGAAATTCAAATTGAAGGTCGGCTCTTGTCGGATCGAGATATGTTGTGTTTTTATAGGTACCTCTTTTATCCATCGAAAGTTTCATGATGTTTCCGACATATTCACTAGGTGTTACAATCTGCGCTTTGATATAAGGTTCTTCAATTCTTTCAATATCTCCTATTGGCGGCATTTCTGCTGGATTATCAACAACTATCTGCTCTCCTTTTTTATTATAAACATAATACTCAACGTTTGGCAGAGTTGTAATAATTGTTTGATCATATTCTCTGTGCAATCTTTCCTGAACTATTTCCATATGAAGAAGTCCAAGAAATCCACACCTGAATCCAAATCCGAGTGCAGCGGAAGTTTCCGGCTGATAAACAAGTGCTGAATCATTCAGTCTGAATTTTTCGAGAGCATCACGTAAACCTTCATAATCGTCTGAATCTGTTGGATACAATCCGCTATAAACCATCGGTTTGACTTCTTTATAACCTGGTAATGGTTTTTCCGCACTATTTCTTGAGTGTGTTACAGTATCGCCAACTTTTGTAAACCTGACATCTTTAATTCCAGCGATCAGGTAACCAACATTACCAGCTGAAAGCTCATCAACTTTAACTTTTCTTAATCCTAAAACTCCAATTTCTTCGGCATCCATAATCTTATCAGTAACGAAGAATTTTATTTTGTCATTTGTACGAAGAGTTCCATTGAATACTCTAATGTATGCAACAGCACCACGGTACGCATCAAATATTGAATCAAAAATCAATGCCTGCAGCGGTGCATTCGGATCTCCTTTTGGCGGTGGAATTCTTTTTACAATTTCTTCAAGCAGTTCGTCAATACCGATATTTGCTTTTGCACTTACTTTAAGAATATCCTCTTCCGTACATCCAATCAAATCAATTATCTGCTTAGAAATTCTATCAACTTCAGCACTTGGTAAATCTATTTTATTCAGGACGGGAATTATTTCTAAACCTGCATCAAGAGCGAGATAAAGATTGCTGATTGTTTGTGCTTCAACTCCCTGTGCTGCATCAACGACAAGTAAAGCACCTTCACAGGCAGCAAGTGAGCGAGAAACTTCATAGCTAAAGTCAACGTGTCCGGGAGTGTCAATTAAATTTAGAATATATTTTTGACCATCTTTTGCAGTATAATGCATCTGGATAGCGTGAGATTTAATCGTAATTCCTCTTTCTCTCTCAAGATCCATATCATCGAGAACCTGAGCTTTGGCTTCACGTTCTGTAACAGCACCGGTTTTTTCCAGAAGCCTGTCGGCAATTGTGGATTTACCGTGATCTATATGTGCAATTATGCAAAAGTTTCTAATTTGTTCCATTAATTCTGGGTTAAGTCAGAGGTAAAATTAAGTAATGCGTAAATATAACGAGGGGTGTGTTCTAATTAAAGGTAAGTTAAAATGAATAAGTATTGAAATCTACACTAATAATGACTGAAATTCCTTCATCTTCATAATCGTATCAATTATGATTCCTTCTCTTAAAGCATTTTCCGATACTGTCATTTCTTTCAATTTAAATTTATAAAAGACTTCATTAAGGATAAGCAGTCCTGCTGGAATGATATCCGCTCTTTTAATTTCCATTCCTTCAATGAAAAGTCTATCGACAGGCGATTCGCATTTTAAGACTTCAGCAGTAAGATTAAAAATCTCATTTGCTGTGAATGTAAAACCGTTCATTGTCTTTTTAAACTTGCCATGCCTGCGGAATGAAATTATTGAAGCTGCGGCTACAATTGTCCCGGAACTTCCAATAGCCATATCGAAGTTATGATTCGGATGGAAATTAGCATTTGAATTCAGTTTATCTTTTATGTACTGCCTGCACATTTCAATTCCCGATTCAGTAAGATGAAAATCTGGGAAAAACATTTTACTTAATCTTACTGCCCCAATTTTGATGCTCTCAGCAAATTCCGAATATCCATTTTCGCCAAGAAGAAATTCAGTGCTGCCGCCGCCGATGTCAACACATAAAATTCTTTTATCTTCTACATCAAGAGCGTGCTGGACTCCGAGGTAAATTAATTCGGCCTCAGTCTTTCCGTCAACAGCTTCAACTGTAATGTTGGTTTCTTCAAATACACGATCAATAAATTCACTTTTATTTTTTGCTTCCCTGATTGCACTTGTTGCAATAGCTCTTAATTCCGCTTTATAGAACTGGGCTATTTTACCAAAATCTCTAAGCACATCAATTGCCTTTTCCATTTCACCTTCAGATATCCATGTGAACTCTTTTCCTTTGTGAGAACCTAAACGGATCACTTCCCTCTCGCGGTCAATAATTTTAAATGAACCATCACTCTTCACTTGCACAATTATCAGGTGGAAGGAGTTTGTGCCCATATCAACAGCGGCAATGCACTTGTTCATTTTGTAATTTCCTTTCTATTCAGGATTAATTCACAAAGATGATAAACGTCATCAACAGAGACATCATCAATGAGTTCTGATTTTCGAATGAAATATTTGTTCAATCCAATCGGTGCCCAGTTAAAAGGATTTGTTGGTCCAAAAATACTAATTTGCGGAGTATTGGTAGTGCCTGCAACATGCATTATTCCGGTATCATTAGAGATAAAAAGATCCGACATAGCGACTAAAGCTGCAATGTGTGGAATTGGTTTGTTGATGAACTTACCGAAATTAATTTCAACTTTTTTGATTAGATAATTTAGTTCTTCTTTTTCAGCCCAGCCGCCGGTTAAATAAAAATTTGCAGGAGAGTTGCTTTCTATTTTTTTTACAAGCTCAGCATACTTATCCAGCGACCAGCGGTTATTTGATTTACCTGCTCCAACGTGAAGTCCTATCAACAGCTTTTTATTTTTATCTGCAAACTCATTAATAAATTTCTTTGCGGCTGTTGTATCAGCACCATTAAAAGATATTTCTGACCTGTAATTATTCGTATTGATGCCGAAAGGTCTCACAATATCCAGACTTCTTTCTGAAACATTCGAATCAGGATGCTTTCGCCAATCGATATCTATTCTTCTATCAAATAAAAATGAGCTTAGGTTTGGCTTCCCATTTAAAGAGTTCGCTCCGATGCGGATTTTAGATTTGGATAATCTTGCTAGGAGATTACTTGTAAAAGAAATGGAAACCACAACCGGAACTATCGCGAGATCATAACCTTCCCTGAAAAATTTGAACGTCCGGTAAATGTAAAAAGGGTTAAATAATTTCTTTTTATCAAAGATAAAAACTCTGTCCAGATATTTATTTTTTACCATACCGGGATAATTGATCGGACTGACAATAAGAGAGATATGAGATTCCGGATAAGTTTCCTTAAGAGCTCTGAACAAAGAAACACCTGCAAGCAGATCGCCAAGCTGGTTATGCTGCCGGACGATGAGAATTTTTTTAGGAGAACTTATTTTCCTTTCGGGATTTTCTTTAACAGAAAGGAACGACTTGAAAATGGAGTAAACAATATTTGATGCAGGATTCTTCTTAGGCATTATCTTTCGGTGGTGAATCGCTTTCTTCATCAGACAATGTAATGTCACGATAGTCAGCCTCTTCCACATTTTTATACTTGTTTTTCAAGTATTCCGCCCGGCTTTTAAGATCATCAACATTCGGTTTTGAAGCCGACTTAAAATTCGACATTAGTTTAAAAAATCTAAATGCAAAAAAGATAAGTATCGCTATTGCACCGTAGAGAATTATCCTGATCAAAGTATCCTCCTCGTTTCAGGATTAAAATATTCAGTAAACCCCCTGTCCTCTCTGAAAATCTGTTTGAACAATTCATCGAAGTCATTATCGCTATTCACAAAATCAATATCAGATGAATTAACAATTAGAAGAGGTGTTGAATTATATCTGAAGAAATAATGATTATAAGCTTCGCTTAGTTCTTCCAGATAATTTCTTGTTATAGCCCGCTCAACTTTTCTGTTTCTTTTTTTGATGTTATAAACCAGTCTGTCGGTATTCGACTGCAGAAAAATAACCAGGTCTGGTTTGCGTAATGACCTGGCAAGTAGTGGATAAATGCTTTCATAGAGGTTCAGTTCATCTTTACTGAGATTCATATAGGCAAAGATTCTGTCCTTTTCAAAAATATAATCGCAAACAAGATGCTCTGAGAACAAATCTTCCTGATGCAATTCCTGCTGCTGCTTGAACCTGTTTATCAAGAAAAACATTTGTGTCTGGAAAGCAAAGCGTTTTCTGTCAATATAAAATTTTTCTAAGAAAGGATTATTTTCAAATTGCTCAAAGATATATTTTGCACTCAGGCGTTCGCCAATTTTTTTTGCAAGGCTCGTTTTACCAGCACCGATTACACCCTCAATTGCAATGTAACGCAGTTCATTTTTTGTGATTGGTTTATCTTCCATTATATCAGAACTCTATGCGGAATTTTCCTTAAAATGTTTGTTTTCTTCTGCGGAGCCCAAAATTCTTTATCCACGGATTGAAAAATAATAATTTCAGAGATTTTTTTGTTCA
>CAZLJI010000226.1:0-310 GCA_964559565.1 uncultured Ignavibacteriaceae bacterium
ATGATAAATCGAAATAAAGATTTTTATACGCCGGGTTAGCTAGCATTTCTAAAAACAGATCGCCCATATCTTCAATTGGTTTGATAATCCTTCCTAACCCGAGATGAGCCCAGATCACTGTGGTGTTTGGATGTCTTTTTACAAGGTCCTTAAATCCATCTAAGTAATTTGGTTTGCCCGGTTTGGGGAATGGATTATCGATGTCGTTATGAATTAAAACCAGCAAACCTGTCTCGGCACAAAATCCAAAAATTCTGTCAAGAGCCGGATCTGTCAAACTTGCTACGTCACCAGAAATTTTAGCGGAAAC
>CAZLJI010000226.1:320-4870 GCA_964559565.1 uncultured Ignavibacteriaceae bacterium
TTTATGAATACTGAATTCACCAATTCCTGTGAACACTCCGGGAAATGTTGTTAGTACTCTTTTTATATGATCTGCCGCATACATATCAGTAACATTAAAACCGATGATCATTGGATCGAGGCGTTCCTGTTTTTCTTTCGGAAGATTTTTGAATTGCATTGCAATCCATGCATCACAAAAGGAGTAATAGTAAAGCGGTGCATCCGTATCCAGATAATATGTCGGAGCGTTTTCACCGGTTACACGATATGACCACTGCTGTTGTAACGGAAGTCCAAACACAGTTGATCTTCCAACTTTATCTCCCATAATCGAATCCACATAAAATTCCATCTCGATTCCTTCCTGGATGTAATTTGTAATATGGAAATGGGCATCGTGAAATAAGTAATTATCGTTTAATTGTGCTCTGGTAATTAAAGTCCATGAAGCCACAATAAGTGTAATCAGGTAGATAACTTTTAAATATTTTGTTGAAAAGGTTTTATTCATTTTAGTATTTCCTATTATTCTTTAATAATTAAAACAGAAAATCAATTCCAGTTGAAATTGTAAGACCAGATTGGCCTCCAATGTAATAACCAAAAGAAGATGACGCTGGTGATTTCTGTACATTAATCGCCTGCAGATTAAATCTTAAGCTTCTCGTACCTGCGGGATACCAATTTGTGCCGACTATAATTTCCCATGGATATCTTTGAAATTGATCGAATATCCACGATGTCGAAGTATACATTTGCAGCGTGAAAGGAATAACTTCATAAGACGCAGTTGCATAAAATCCATGATCGAAAATTGAATTCGGTATAGTGCTTAACGACGTTTCCGGTCCCTGAGCATTAAAATTAGAAAGGTATCTGAAATAATATTCGACTTGTAAGTGCAACCCCTTTATTTTCATTCCCAGGTCAATCGAACCTTGATCGAAATCTGCATCCATAACTGTCACACCATCAGCGAGTGCATCTGTTTCATAAAACAAAACACCATCTGATAGCTTTACTTGTGTTTCGGCAGATGCTGAACCAATTTGTGACTGACGGTTTTCACGGCAATGAGTAAACGAAGCACCAAAACGTGTAGCTAATTCCTGATGTTGTTCAAAATCACCGCTGCCTCCCCTAGGTCCGAATTCACCTGTGGTAGGCATCCACCAAATACTAGCACTTGTACTCATATAGCGTGACATCTGGCTTGCAGTTATACCAAGCTGGCTTAAGTTATTGCCTACTGCTACCCAGTATCTGAATCTTGAAATTGGTTCACCTGCTAACCAGGAACTCATTGTAAATCCGGGTCTGAAGAATTCTTCTGCTAGTACTCGGTCACTTCCTAAAAAGAATGGCCAGGGACCTGTCATAGATCTTGTTCCTAAATTAGGACCAATGCCCACACCTGGTACAAATGCCTTGTTGATGGCATACTGAAGGTTACCAAATATTAAAACCTGGTTTGTCGCATTTAATCCCCAAACTGATATAGTATATCTGAATTTTGGCGTGTAGAAGAATCCTGAAAACCAAACAATTGTTCTGTGCCACCAGATATCATTTCTTGTGTCTGCAAATTTTGTTCGATCAAGATGATCCTTATACTCCTGATTTCCCGGCATCTGATTAACATATCGTGCGAGACCATAGGCACTTATATTAAGGCTTGCCAAATTTGTTTTAAAAATTGTGAAGCCTCTTCCCGGTGTGAACTCACCTGCGTTTGTATTCTGGATTGTTGTATCCTGAACATAACCGACAAAAGTACCCTCAACAATAGAAGTAGTATCTGGTTGAACATCTCCATCCTGTGCTGAACTATTGCCGGAGAATAAAATGATTAGGCTTAATGAGAGAAATAAAACGGTAAATAATTTAGAGTTCAGTGATAGAAACAAACTCTTCATGGTATATACTTCCTTTCTCAGTTTCAAAATGAATGAGGCCATCTTAAAAAGCTAACGATGTCAACCTGAGCCTGCAGGTCATTGCTTAGTCTTTTAGGAGAGAATTACAGACTAGCTCAGTCACCATAAAGCCTGAACTTGCTCTGACTGCAGAAACAATTTGCCCAACTGGATACGGGCAAATAAAATTAAGACAGCCTCACTTCAACATTTACTTTATTTCAAAAAAAGATGAGGCTACCTAAATAACTGCTTATGTAAAACTGAGTCCCGCTTGGCGGGAGGAGGCTTACTCAACTTAACATAAATAAACAGTTTTAGAATAGCCCCATTAAAATTTTATTTCAAAAAACAATTACTGCTTTGGCTGAATCAGATACGGATTAGCCTTAAGCTGTTCAATAACATATTTAATTGCATACTGACCTTTAACACTGTTACCTGCTTTATCAAGTGGTGGTGATACTACTGCAATTCCGAATTTTCCCGGGACAACTGCAATTAGGCATCCGCCAACTCCACTCTTAGCTGGAACACCGGCATTGTAAAACCAGATACCCGAGTCATCATAAAGTCCTGCTGTTGACATAACTGGAAGTGTGTACATAACCGTTTCAGGTGACACAACTTTTTTCTTGGTTACTGGATTAACTCCACCGTTTGCTAATGTCGCAGCCATAATACCAGCATCTTTTGCGCTTACATTTATTGCACATTGTTTTGTGTAGATGTCCGTTGCTTCAACCGGATCGAAATACATTCTGCCGTATGCAAGAAGAAGATGTGCGATAGCCTGGTTACGCAAATTGTCTCCTGCTTCGCTTATATAAACAGGAACATTCAGACTTAACTGACGACCTGCAAAATCACTGTGAACTTGTAATACATTTTTCCATTTAGCAGAAGAATCTGCACCGCTTATCAAGCTTGTTGAAGCAATAGCACCGGGATTAACAAGAGGATTGATTTCTTTTCCTCTCATTCTTTCTACTGCTGTGATTGAGTTGAACACTTCACCGGTTGCATCAACTCCAATTTTGTCCTGTACAGATTGATGACCTTGTTCCTCAATAACTTTAGCCATTGTAAATACTTTGGAGACACTCTGGATAGAAACCATCGATTGAATATCGCCAGCAGTGTAAACCTGGCCATCTACTGTTACTAAAGCAATGCCGAAAATATTCGGGTCAACTGTAGCAAGCTCTTTTATGTAATCAGCATTAGCACCTTCTTTTACATCTTTAAATTTGTTGTATGCATCGTTAAGGACTTTTTCTACATTTGCTTTTGGAAGATCCTGCGCAAACAAAGTAACAGGACTTGATAACAATAAAGCCACAAGCAGTATTGCTATCAATCTTATGTTGACAAATAATTTATCCATTTTTCAGACTCCATTTAGTTTTAAATAATTAATTTTGATATTCATATTCTCAGCCACCGTAGCACAGATTATTAATCTGTGCTACATTTGGTCAGCCACTACCTTTTTAGAACAATACTTTATGTGAAAAATTATATTTGAATGAGAACTGAACTTTGAATATGTCAGCAGTCTTCAGATAATTCTCCGGATATTGAACTTCTCCACCTTCTTCAAGGTTATTAAAGTTTTCTCTGTCAGCCCACTGTACTTCAGCTCCCATCATTACATTCGCTACTGGATAATAAAGTAAGTTAATAAGAGCATACTGACCTCTGTTAAAGGCATCATAATTTTGAAGGTCGGTGTTATCCATATCCAGAAAAGAATAGCCTACTGAAGTTGAGAATTTTTCGCTCCAGTTATGATCCAAAAAAGCAACGGCGGACATCATTGGAATTGGAACTCCTTTAATTGGTTTCTCAGGATCGCTGGAATTATCCTGAATTCCGATATCGACCGGGGCATCGTTCATGTAGTTCTGAATTCCTTCACCATAAACAAACGCAAGTCTTAAAACATCATTCTTAGTTATCTTTAAATTTGAACTCAAGTTAAGTCCCCATCCTAAAGCTTCATCACTTAAATCATAATCATTATCACTTTGATCTACCCATTTTATATAACGAACAATTCCAGCCAGTTCTACATAACCCCAATCTTGACCGTAACGATACTCCGCTGATAAATCAGGTAAAGGAAATTGACCGTTGATATTTTGTTCCTCAAGTATTTCACTATAAACTCCTCCATCAGCACTCGCACCCGGTCTTTCGAGCGCAAATGTTAAACGTGTATCTCCTTTGATCGGCATATATCGAAATTGGATATTGCGGAAAAATACCATACCGTTTGGTCCCCAATATTCAACTGAATTCGGGAATACATCTATATCCATAAATGGTGACCAGTATTGACCAGCACCAAACTGACCAAGTTCACCGTAAGCGTGACGAAGTCTGATAGTTGTTTGCCCGGCATCGGAACCTGTTCCAAACATTTCAAATTCAAACTGGGTAAAGAGTTCACCGAGAGCAGTTGGTGTTCCGCTTTTCACGCCAAAACGAGTTTGACGTACACTGAAAAACACATTCCCATCAGTGCCATATTGATTTTCTATAGTTGGTAGTTTTGTCGGTCTTACAACGTCGTACCAATCAGGTTGAATTTGTTTTGCATTATATCCGATATCGGTCATTGCAAAGCCGTAAACCTGGAACCAGTTTT
>CAZLJI010000227.1:0-4827 GCA_964559565.1 uncultured Ignavibacteriaceae bacterium
AAATAATTATGTTTACTGCTGATGACGAAGACCTTGAAGGAAAAGTAAGTTTGAGAGGAAGTCAGAATTTTACAGTTTTGATTGATGGAAGACCATCTCTGATGGATGCGCAGGATGCTCTTCAACAAATTTCTGCGACTTCAATTGAACGTATAGAAATTATCACTAATCCCACAGCAAAATATGATGCTGATGGAACAGCAGGCATTATCAACATAATAATGAAAAAGAATTTAGGACAGGAGCTTAACGGCATTTTTAATGCAAATGCCGGGATGTACGACACTTATGGTGGAAATATTTTAGTCAATTACCAGGATGGCTTCAGAGCAAATGTTGGACTTGACTACAATCAAAGAAATTTTCCCGGAGATCAAACTCAGAGTAACATTTACTATCTTGAAAATGGAACATCAACAATTAATTCGCTTGGTGAAATTGAAAGGAGAAGAATTTCTTTTGAAGGTAGAGCAGGTATAGAGTTTGATCTAAGTGATCACGATATTTTAACATTTGGTTTGCGAGGTGGAAAAAGGGAGGGTGGATTTAATTCAAATAACAATTTCACTGAGACTTCCTCCAGCGATCCAACTGAGTTTCAATACTCAGGAACGAACGAAAGAACCCGGGAAGGGAATTACTACTCTCTAAACTCAAATTACTCGCGTACTTTTGGATTGCCTGGTCATCAATTATTAGCAGAATTTCTGTTCAGCAAACAGTCTTCAGATGAATTTACTACAACTGCAGAGTTTGATGATGTTAGTCAGATTAGTGGGAAGAAAACAACCGAGAATGGACCATCAACTGATTTCAGGGGAAAACTTGATTACACACTGCCATTTTCTGATGTGAGTAAATTTGAAGCTGGGTACCAGGGGGAAATTGAGCTTTCGGATGAAAATACAGGCCTTTACGAATACAATCCTTTAACTAACGAATACGAAATTCAATCTCAGTATAGCAACATTACAAAATACAATGAAAGTCAGCAGTCACTATATTCTATGTTTTCGGATCTTCTCTGGAAAATAAATTATCAGCTTGGTTTGCGTGCTGAATTTACTTACAGGAATATCGAAGTACCAATGATAAGCCAGACATTTAATATTGATCGAATTGATTACTTTCCAAGTCTGCACTCGTCATATAAAATTACTCCTGTATCTACAGTGATAGCAAGTTATTCAAGGAGAATTAATCGACCCGGTGGCTGGGCACTCGAACCATTTCCAACCTGGGTAGATGCAAATAATGTTAGAATAGGTAATCCCGATTTGCTGCCGGAGTTTATTGATTCCTATGAAACAGGATTGCAAACAATTCTGAGCACTATCAATCTTTCCGCAGAACTTTATTTCAAGAAGACTACAAATAAAATTGAACCTGTTAGAACAGCTCTTGAAGACAATGTGACTTTAACAACATTCAGCAATGTCGGTGAAGACTATTCGCTTGGTGGTGAAGTAATGATGATATTTGATTTATTCAGCTTTTGGAATATAAATCTTATGGGTAATCTTTATAACTATCTCGTTGAAGGCAGCATTCTGGATGAACCATTTTCAAATGAAAGTTTCAACTGGCAAACCAGGATGAACAATACATTTAAACTCTGGAGTTCAACTCAAATTCAGTTTAACTTGAATTACAACAGCCCAACCGTATCTTCTCAAGGAAGATGGGAGGAATTTTTCAGTTCTGATTTATCAGTTAGACAAGAATTAATTGAAAATATTCTGGCAATAACACTTCAGGTTAGAGATGTATTTGGAACTGCAAAAAGGGAATATACTTCTGAAGGCACCAATCTATACAACTACAACTATTTTGATATGCATACTCCTGCTCTAATGTTGAATCTGCGTTATACTTTCAATAATTATAAACCAAAGCGTGAAGGTAGAGGGGATGAAGGCAGTGGTTTTGAAGGCGGAGAAGATTTTTAATACAACCTTTTCTCACTCAACACTTCTTTTCTTATTTTCTCCAATAAAATTATAATAAATAAAAATTAGAATAATATGGATACGAAATCCAAAGGCGAAATTCTTCTTTATAAAACTCCCGAAGGAGAGACTGAAATTGATGTAAAGCTGGAGGAAGAGACCGTGTGGCTGAATCAAGCCCAAATGGTTCTTTTATTTAAATCTACTAAGCAGAATGTAAGTCTTCACGTTAATAATGTTTTTAAGGAAGGAGAATTAGATAGAAATCTAACTGTCAAGAAATACTTGACAGTTCAAAGAGAAGGAAAAAGGACGGTAACTAGAGAAATTGAGCATTATAGCTTAGATGTAATTATTTCAGTTGGTTATCGGGTTAAATCGAAAAGAGGTACCCAATTCCGTATTTGGGCAAATAAAGTATTGAAAGAATATTTAGTCAAAGGTTATGCCCTGAATGAAAAAAAGTTAAGAGATCAGACAAGTCGAATAAAAGAATTAGAAAAAACTCTGGATATTTTTTCAAAAGTAACAGAATCCTATCAATTAAAGCAGGATGAATTTGCAGGCATCATTAAAGTAGTAAAAGATTATACGTATGCACTTGATGTTCTGGATAAATATGACAATCAAACTCTTACTATTTCAAGTACGAATAAAGAAATTTCTTTTAAAGTAACATATGAATCAGCAAAAAAAGTTGTGCAGAGAATGAAAGAAAAATTCGGAGGCTCAAAATTATTTGGAAAAGAAAAAGATAAATCCTTTAAAGGAACTATTGGCGCTATTTATCAAACGTTTGACAAAAAGGAATTATATCCGAGCATTGAAGAGAAAGCTGCTCACCTGCTTTACTTTACAATAAAGAATCATTCATTCATCGATGGGAATAAAAGAATTGCAGCAGCTCTGTTTTTGTGGTTCCTTGAAATGAATAATTACCTCTATTCAAAAGATGGAGCGAAGCGAATACCTGATAATGCACTTGTTGCTTTATGTTTGCTTATCGCAGAAAGTGATCCAAAAGAAAAAGAAATAATTGCCAGAGTGATTGTGAATCTAATAAACAAGAGGAATTAAGTTAAACTGAGCTCGACTAAATAGTCTCATTTGCTGTAATTATTTAGTTACCCAATTTCAATCCATTCAAATTACTTTCTCCATTTCAAAAATCCTTTTTTTACATTTAAGAATAATAGCGGAAGACTAAATTCATTAGAAAGCAATTAGTATTATAATCTTCTTATTTCTTCTAAAATTATAAATTCTGTTCTCTAAATGAACCCTGAAAATCTGTTTACTGTGGCATATTTTATGACAATGCTGAATCAACTAAATTATATTAAAGAGAAATATGCATAAAATATTATCCGCAACATTTATTGCTCCTAACATCAAACGCTTTACTATAGAAGCTCCCAAGATCGCTCAAAAGAGAAAAGCAGGACAGTTCGTCATCATCAGAACAAATGATGTTGGTGAAAGAATTCCACTCACTATCGCTGACTCAAATTCTGAAAAAGGGACTATCGATATTATAGTGCAAGGCATTGGGAAAACAACAAAAGAATTAAATGAACTTAAATCCGGTGATTACATTGTTGATGTTGTCGGCCCACTGGGCAAACCATCTCACATTGAAAACTTTGGAACGGCAGTGAGCATCGGTGGAGGTGTCGGAACTGCAATAGCATATCCAACTGCAGTTGCCTTAAAGCAAGCAGGTAATCATACAATTTCCATAATTGGTGGAAGAACAAAAGAATTTGTCATCCTTGAAAATGAAATGAAGAAAGTTTGTGATGAGGTTTTTGTTACAACAGACGATGGGAGCTATGGTAAACACGGATTCGTTACAGATCAATTAAAAGAATTAATTGAAACAAGGAAAATTGATTTTGTACTAGCAATCGGACCGATACCAATGATGAAAGCAGTCGCAGATGTAACCAGAGAAAAAGGCATTCAAACAGTGGTAAGTTTAAACCCAATAATGGTTGATGGAACAGGAATGTGTGGTGGATGTCGTGCAAATGTTGATAATAAAACTGTTTTTGTATGCGTTGACGGACCAGAGTTCGATGCACATAAAGTTGATTTTAAAACTTTGATGACAAGAAATCAATCATACTTGATGGAAGAAAAAGTTTCAGTGGAAGAACATGAATGTAGACTTAATACACTCCAACCTCAATCTGTTACAACGAATTAATTGAAAGAAAATCTATGGCAGAAAAAATTTCAAATAAAGAGCGCATGAAAATTCCAAGGCAGGTTATGCCTGAACAAAATCCTTTGGAAAGACGAGCTAATTTTGCCGAGGTAAACCTTGGCTTCACAGAGGAACTTGCAAAGATGGAGGCACTCCGTTGTATTCAATGTCCAAAGCCAACCTGTATCGAAGGTTGTCCCGTTGGAGTAAAGATTAACGAATTTATCGCTTTGGTTGCTGAAGGTGATTTTTTAGGAGCCTCCGCTAAGATGAAAGAAGATAATCTTCTTCCGGCAATTTGCGGGAGAGTATGTCCTCAGGAGGAGCAATGTGAGATCAAGTGTATTGTTGGAAGTGGCAATCGGAAGGTTAGAAAGATTTGTTGCTGATTATGAAAGAGAAACTGTCGGTATTCGTGTTCCTTCTCTCAAACCAAAAACCGGAAAGAAAGTTGCTATTGTTGGAAGTGGTCCTGCAGGTTTGAGTTGTGCAGGTGATTTAATTCAAATGGGACACGATGTGACTGTATTTGAAGCCCTGCATGAACTTGGAGGAGTTTTAATTTATGGTATTCCGGAATTCCGTTTACCAAAATCAATCGTTAAAGCAGAAATAGATTCGCTCAGAAAACTCGGCGTTGAATTTAAAACAAATGAAGTAATAGGACTT
>CAZLJI010000228.1:0-4804 GCA_964559565.1 uncultured Ignavibacteriaceae bacterium
GAAACGAGTTTCGATATATTTAACTTTGAATAGTGGGAATGGTTTACCATTTTCAAACAATGAGAATGTGGATTGATTGAGTTCCATATAATCTCTAACATACGCGTCATCCAATAAATCATAAATGAATTCTGGAGAACAGATGTAGTTATAGAAACCGTTGATTGGATTAACAAGCATACGTTGGAACTTCAAAACTAGAAGTCTTAAGTCTGCAACTGTGATGATATCACCAGGAAGCAAATCTTTCATATATGTTTTACCATTCGCATAGAAGAGAGTTGGTGCTGATAATAATTTTTCACGTGCATATTTTTCAATGGTTTGGTTTGCAAGGTCTGATAATTGTTTCGTATATTGAGCTACGAAATCATCGAGAACGTCTGTTCTGATTTGATCTGTAAAGTATGCAAATCTACCGAATTGAGTATAACCGAATTCGATGCTTTCAGAACGTGTGACATCTGGACGAGGTGGGATACCTTCTAATAGCACTTCTGTGTGTGCTGTCCAGGTTCCAAGTCTACGAAGAACCAACTTTTGGTGTGTTGGATCGATGGTCATAGTCTTGGTCGCATGTTGTACGTGGACATAATCTTCCATGGGGAGTTGGATCGTGTCCAAAAGAATTTTAGAATAAAATTTTTCAGGTCTTACGTCTGGGTTGTTTCTGAACACCGCAAGAGCCGAGTTGATGTTTTCAAGTGAATTTAATAGCATGGCTATATTCCTTTCTATTTTTTTGGATTTTGATCTTTACTTTCAAAGTGTCAGATATATAAAGTCTATCACTCTTTGGTTTGTAAGCGCCTCCGCCTAGCATCGGTCGTAGCCATCATCCGTAATAACCTTGCTGAATGGATATTACTTCGGTCACTGTTTTACACAAAACAGGAAAGAATTGAATCGAAAGACCGTCGTCTTTATCTTTATCATATCACATTTTTTAAACTTGTAAATAAAAAAAGGACTAATCAGTCCCTTTCATTTCTGTGTTTTGATAGAGTATTACTAGATTGTTTTTTATTTCAGTGATCTTATCTGAAATAATATTGTATGCCAAAGTATATGCTCCACGCTTTTTTTCGTTTTCTTCAGAATAATCCAATCCATCTAATGTCTTATTGAAATATTTTAAGATTTCAAAGTGTTGACTAAGCACGGTTTCTAATTCAGAGATCAACTGTAAATTATGTTCATTGATTGTTGTTGCTTGATTATGTGTAAAACGTTCTTTAATTTTTTCTTTGGTTTGTTCAATTTTTTCTATTGTTTCTTCTGAGATCTCGTGACCTTCTTCAACTCTTTGAATGGCCAGTTCTTCATTGAGTTGTTCAGCTCTCAACTTGTCAAATATTTTTGGGAATGCTTCATTGATGATCGCACTGAAAGCGAGTGTATAATAGTTGTACATTTCTTCTTCAATGTGTTCATTACCTTCAGCAAATTGTGCCATTAGAGTTAAGATATAATATGCACCCGTCAATAGCATGTGACTTAATTTTTCTGTATCCTTTGTATATTTTTCGGGACCAAATTTTATATTGAGTCTTCCTCTTGAGTTCTCTCTAAAGTATAAGAATGCTCTGTCTTCTTTTTTTACTTTTTTATCTTTTGATTCCTCATATGGAACCTTAAAGCTTTCGTTATTATTCATTATTGTTTATTGCCTTCCATTTCTGCTAATTGTTGTTCCCAACTTTTATTTCCCGTATCACCATTGCCTTTTGGACCTTTGCCTGGTTCACCTTCATTTTTAAGCGATGCCAGTTCTGCTTTTAATTGTTCAATCTCTTTTTGAAGAGCTGCTGTTTCTGGGTTTGTAGATTGCGGTGTTCCCATGATCGTATCATATACGGTTGAAAAATCAATGTTGTTTTGAAATAGATCAATCCCTACAGTTCCGGCTTTCCGAACGAAATCAAGAACTTGTTTTTCGGTTAAATTTTTCGTTTGTCTTAAATCAACAACGCGTCTGTTGAATTGAGTTTCTCTTTCTTGTTCGGTCAGTTTTCTAGTCTTTTCTTCGAGTTCTTTTTCTTTACGAATCTGATCTTCAGTAAGACCTTTCTTTTCAGCTTCGTCTTTAATTTCATGAGCGGATAAATTTTCAAGGATCTCTTCTTCGGTATCGCCTTTGATCCCGAGCTTGATAGCTTTGACTAAACGTTCCGCTTTGATAGCGGCTTCATCAGAAATTTTCTTGAGTCTATCTTGTTCTTCTTTGAGCTTCTTTTTATTTTCTTTAAAACTTTTACGAAGATTTTTAATACCACCTTCACTTTTTTCTTCTTCGGTTTCTTCATCTTCTTCAGTGGTTTTTTCAGTGGTTTTAACTTCAGTGGATTGTTCTGTCGTTTTAACCAAGTTGGATTGTTCTGTTGTTTTAACTTCTGTACTTTGTTCAGTGCTTTGCACGGTTGTCTTAACTTCAGTAGATGGTTTCTTATCTGTTACATCATTAAGGATAGCATCTAATTCTTCCTTTGTGGGTTCAGCAAATAATTGAATATTGATAGGTTTAAGCATTCTTACTTTCCTCCTTGGCTTCTATAAGCTTTTCAAAAATCTCTTGTTGTTCCTGTTTATCTTTACAAGATATACCTAAAATATTTGGTTGATCTTTTAAGAATACATTGATGAATGGAATATTAACTGTTATATTTCCTGCGAGTTGTGTTCCATATCCTTTGGTTACAGCGACGATAAGCGATGCTTCGATCGCAATGTTTTCACTAACTGTTATGAGTTTCATTCTTTTTCTCCTTTATTTTGTTTAGCAATCTCTGCTAAGGTATCTAAAGCCGCTTTGCTTAACGGCATTGTTGGAACTTGACCATCTGTTTTCTTCATGATATCTTCGGTTATTTTAACATACTCTAATTGGAGTTTTGCGATCTCTAAATTATCTTTTGTGGTTTCGCTTTTAATTTTCTCCATATTAGATTCTTTATCAAGCACTTCTTTTTTTGTTTGATTTTCTCTGAGCCTGATGTAATAAAACATCAATCCAAACGAGGTTAAGATGATCATGATCAAACATATACTTAAAAATAGGAGAATGACATCTGTTGTCGTCATGCCAACATCCTCCGTATTTTATTGTAGAGTCTTGGATGTTTTTTAATAGTTGATAGGGTTACTTCGTAACTCTTTTCTTTCAATTCTCCTGGATCATTATTCAGCATACTGTAGTACGTTTTTAAGGAAACTTCAACGATAATATCCGTGTTTTTAATTGTAATATAATATCTTTTTTCTTTGTCCATTTTATCACCCAATTAGATTATACTATACTTTTTATATTTATTATACATTTATTTTGATTTGTGATTCCATAAACCATGTTAATGCTCTAGCGTTTTCTGGTTCTTTGGATAATCTTTTAATGATGATCTCTTTAATCTTTTCTTTCATTTGATCATCGACTTCCCAATACTTATTCGCAAGGATAGCAAAATCTGGGTATTCGACAATCGTTTTTGCTTTTTCTAAGATGAGTTTATTTATCTCGCTAATCTGTTCATCTTGTTGTTTTTCGATTTCATCTTTGGTTGGTTGTTCGTAAATAGCTTCTATCTCTTTTTGTTCTTCAACGATTCTTCGTTCTTGTTCTTTGATCGGTTTATCTAGGTTGCCATTGATGTCAAATAACCATTGATATTTTTTTGGTTCAAACCTTACAAGCTTTAAGAAATTTTTTTCTTTTAATTCTTCGGCGATCCGTTGAACTTGTCGCTCTGATTTTTTCATTCTCTTTGCCAGTAATGACATGGATGTAAATTTTTTATCTCCTAACAACATCAAAAAGATATACATTTTAAAAGCTTGATCTGATAAACCGAAAACCGCTTTTGAACTTATCTTTAAAAAGAACTCCGTTGTCCAACCATCATCGGCGGGATTAAAGTTGTGTTTAATCTTTTTGATATAGTTGTTATAGGTTCTCTTTTTCTTTTCCATCAATATATTCCTAACCACATATGTCCACATTTGACCGATGGTAATACATATGTTTTTTCATCAAATAATTCTCTCGCCTTACAGCTGAAGTAAATATCTTCGCTTTGTTTTTCTGATTCGATAGTTGCATCTGTATACTTGAATGGAGGGATACCAGCATCAAAAAACTTTTTTAAAACATCGGTTCTTATGAGGATACATCCGAAACCAGTTCCATATATTTCAACTGGCGCAATCATGCTTTCCAAAGTGCTAACCGAATATCTATAGAACAATCCATTATCTTCCGGCTTTTGTTTTCTAAAGGTTTCACTTTCATTTTTAGTTGATTTCTTTTTGTGTTGCCAACCCGCTAAAATGTTTAAGTTCATATCGATAGAACATTGAACTAAATCCTTGATTGCTCTCGGTGGAATCGTTGTATCGCTATCGATATATAGAATATAATCGAAGCCTTTATCGATTGCGTCTTTCGCTAATTGATTTCTTTGTTTATCTACAAAGTATCCTTTAACGAAAGAGTATTCAACTTCGATGTTTAATCTTTCGTATTTTCTTGCCATGTTCATTGCTTGAATGATGCTCACCATATACTCCGGATAAATATAATCCGGAGTTGGTGTCGCGATTGTTACTTTTACAGTTCTTTTGTCCTGTTCGCTCATTTTTCTTTCTCATCTTTTTCAAAATCTTTTGTTGCTGCTTCAACTAAACGATCAAATTTATCTGCATATCTCTTTGCAATTGTTTCGATTGTTTTTCCGATAACTTGAATAGTTCTTTCGCTAATGATTGAATCTGTGGCAATGGTAAATCTAATTTCAAATCTGTCTTTCATCTT
>CAZLJI010000229.1:0-4774 GCA_964559565.1 uncultured Ignavibacteriaceae bacterium
GTATCAAACGCAAGTGCCTTTTCAGAAAGTGCAACAACTGAATCACCATTATTGTTTGTGAGGTTGTGATAGAAATTTCTCTGCATATCCATCCAGCTCGAAGGAAGCAATGTATTATCTCTTTGATAAATCACTCCTGCATATTCCATATACCATCCGCTGTCGTAAAAAGGATACTTGTGGTTAAGTATATGTCCAAGTGTGCGGGATTTAATTATTTGTCCGTTTGATAATTTTTTAATTGTGTAGTAGGTAGTATAAGCAGGCTGCTGCCATTCAGAATCACCAACATAATCTGCGACTTTTACTATGATATCAATTTCACCAAATAAACTATCCGGCTGCAGATAAATTGCTGATTCGTTTTTAGCGAGTGCAAACTTTGACCAGGGAAAAACCTGTTCGATTGTTGGTGGAGTTACATCCGGATACGGCTGAAGGGCTAAAATCGGACTGAAATTAATTCCCCATTCATCATCATTATAATACCAGACTAATCCTGAATCACTAATATTTACAAAGTGAATGTGTCCCCAGTTTCCGCTCCATTGAATTATATCTCCCAGATAATCGTGAATTTGCACAGTGTCACCAATATCAACCTGGATAGTAGTTTCGATAAGATGTGCGGAAAGCCAACCATCCGATCTTTCCGGAACCTGAACAGGACTTATAGCAGTTCTCCAGTAAATGTCGCCGCCAGTTGTTAACACCAATTTTACAAAACCATCAATAACTGAATAAGTCGGTTCACCGATTGGTGTAATTAAATCAAGTCCCTGATGCAAGTACGAACTGGAACCACCCAAACCCATATGCTGTTCGTAATGATTCCAAACTGTTCGCATACTATCAAAAGGGAAAAATGGCCAGGGAATCGGATCGTAATTAGACTGAGATTTCTTTTCAAAATTTATTTTCTCAAACTGCTGCAATTGTCTGCTGTCACCTGATTTTTCTTCCAATTGATTTCCGCTCAGATCATAAATTCTGAGAAAACCAGTTGATTCAACTTTATTTTTTTTATGAATTCCGGCAATGATTTTATCGTCAAAGATTTTTAAATCGCGGAAAGAAAGATCCCCTCCAATATTTTCTTCAAAGAGTAAGTTTTTATTTTCTAAAGAAAAAACCTTCAAACTGTACTTATCAATTATTCCAACGATTCCATGCTCTGGAGAAACAACGACTTTCCTGGGAAGATTCATATCAGTTTGGATTGATTTAATTAATTCTGTGCTGCTGTATATATTAACGTTTCCCTCTGAAGCAACTGCAACTAAATTGTTTTTATCTGCAATTGAAAACTGCATTCCTTTGTCGATCAGGTAGCTTTCACCTGTATTCAATGAGATAATTGTAATTCCATTTGAGGATTGAACTCCCACTATGTCACCTGATGGAGAAAGCTCAAACCTGTCTGCTCTTTCAAACTCTTCGTTAAAAAGTAACTCACCTTCCTTTGAGTAAAAATGAATTTTTAATAACCCTTTGAAATGTTCGGAGTGATCGTAGAGTACAATCTTACCGGAATTTGTTATTTCAACATCACTACCTAGAATCTCTGCTAAAGTTAGAATAAGATTATTGTTTTCATACAGCTTTAGATTACCAAGTTTTCTCATCTCATCAGTTGCATCGAGAATATTGTATATGCACCAGTATTTACCATTCTCCGATGAAATCATTGCAGAAGGATTAACATCGGAGTTAATTATTGTTCCGTTTATGCTGGTTGTTAATTCGTCAATTGACAATTGAGCAAATGAACTTGAAGTAAACAAGATTGTCGCAATCAAAAAGCTCAGTGCAATAATTCGCATAATATTTTCCTTTATTTGAGTAATACTTGTTTTGCTTTTCCGACTTTTTCGTGATTATCGAAGCAGGATCATTTTTTTTGTTTCTACAAAATTACCAGCACGAAGCTGATAAAAATAAATTCCACTTGTAAGGGCAACTCGCCGAGTCGTCCCTAAATCAAATGTTACTTCGTATTCCCCTGCTGCTTTTTCTTCATTAACGAGAGTTGCGATTTCATTTCCTAATACATCGTAAACTTTTATAGTAACAAATGACTGATGACCGATGACAAATGACAAAGTCGTGCTTGGATTGAACGGGTTTGGATAGTTTTGATTTAGTCTGAAACCATTTAAACTTTCTTCATCCGAAACATCTCCAACTGGATATAATTGTCTTCTTCCGAATAGATGAATATTTCCTTCAGAGCTGTCTTCCCAGATAGTGTAAAAAACTTCGCCGTCCCATAGTCCTAATGCTCCAAGTGTTATTCTGCTTTGATTTGTTTTAAGACCAATCAAAGTATCTCCAACTATAACACCTGATTCCATTTTATTCAGTCTGATTTTCAAGCCTTCTCCATTCTTCACAAAATAACTGTGAGGAAAAAACTCTAATTCAATATCCGGTGAAGGATTTAAAGTTATCAAATCTGGTCGGTCCACTTTAAAGTCGCTTATATTTCCGCTTAATAAGTCAGGTACTGGTTGTATATCTTTTTCGTAATCCCAATCATAGACTGAAAATGGTCTGATTCCATCTGATGTTGAATCTTCAAAAAGAAGGTATGGTATAAATGAATAAAATTGAAGTGATGGATTCCTGCATTCACAATTTTCTTTGATAAAATTTTTTTCTTCCCACTGACCATTCAGCGGTTTGTATTTATAAACCAGGTCTTGATTTCCGGAAGAATCTGTTTCCACTGCAATTATGTGAATGCCTGCTCTTGGATAAATATTCGGCGCGTTAAAACAATAGATTCCGATATAATCTGAATATTGATATTGAGGAGTATTTACAAATACCGGCTCTTCTGAAATTAAAGATTCATCGTACTCGAGAGCAAATATTGTGTCCGATCGTTGAAATAAAACATAATTGTTCATCGGGTAAAAAGGTTCATTCGCATAAAAAGGAGATAAATTAAATTCATCTGTTGTGGAGTTCGTAAGAAAAGTTATTGGTCCCCAATTACCCCAGTCATAAGGTCTGTAAGCAATATCCCTGTTTCCGTTTTCATTTGTTTGAAAGACGATCCCGTGATTGAAATCTTCGTATGGATTGATTCGTAAAGCATTTCCCGTAGTTAATTCGTCTATCTCCTGAAAACTATTTGAGATAAGATTATATTCAATCAAGCCGATGTTTGATGAACTATCGGTATGCTTTTCGAAAGAGATAAATGGATAATTCGAGAAAGCTTGTAATGAGATAACAGGATTTTTTGCATCAAAATCTCCGCTGGTGATTTGTTTTATCTCGAATGGTTGAGAGAATGCTGAAACAAAATAAAATAAAAAGCTACAGCCGATAAATAGTTTTTTCATAACCCCTCCTATTTTAAAAGAACCATTTTTTTCGTTTCACTATACCTACCAGCTTTGAGTTGATAAAAATATATGCCGGATGCTGGTTGTTTGATACTGGATTCTGGTGAAAACTCAACTTCATATTCTCCGGCAGTTTTTTCTTCGTTAACCAGAGTTGCGATTTCATTTCCTAAAACATCATAAACTTTCAAAGTTACAAGTTGAGATTGCTTCGCTCCGCTCGCAATGACTGTGGGGATTGTAAATTTTATTTTTGTGCTCGGGTTGAATGGATTGGGATAATTTTGTTCAAGTTTAAATTCTGATGCAATTGGGATTTCCTCGTCATCAATACCAGTAAGTGTTGTATCTCCATATACAATTCCATCAATCACACAACCTTTAAGCGTACGTTCTAAAGACATTGAATAGCCAATATAAGTCGAAACAGAAAAATCCAAGCTTATATCCTCAGTTAAAGAAAAACGATAAAAAATTGGAAAGGTCATTTGAGTGAAATTTTTTCTGTACTTTGTTAATCCCCACTTATAAAATGTATCAACATTAGTTACTACTAAAAACGATTGAGAACCAGGAGAAGATGGACTAAACGTTATCAGAGTATCCCCAACTTCACCCATCAGATTAGCAATAACATATTCACTTTCGGGAAGGTTTGGATGCTCATAGAATCGATAAACTTTTCCATCTAAACTATCAACTCTATCAAGATAATGGTAATCAGCATCTTTCAAATGAAAATATAGTTTTCCATTTGCAGGTATCGTATCACCAATAACTTCCACTGCTTTAACATCGTGCAAAACAGTTGGATTAATTATCGTTGTAGTAAGGTAAACCCATCTATTACCAACTGCAAGCGGATAAAGGTTCAATATCTCGACTGGTAATAAATTACTTTCACCAAGCTGATCTTCCATCCCCTTCAGCTCAGAGAATTGCGGTGAGATATTTGTTTGTGAAAAGTTATTTGCTAAACAACAAATAAATAAAAAAGCTACCCACTTTTTCATAACTCCACCTGATTATTATTATGAAACGTAAGGAATTATCGGCAGGAAATCAACCTGAAATTCTTACCAAGTCGTGAAAATGTCATTCCCGCAAGTCCTGATTTTAATCAGGACGTGTCGGGAATCTGCAAATCATTTGTGGTTTCAGATTCTGGACTCGTTCCCTTTCGTGAACTTCGCCAGAATGACAATCGTAGGCTAACCTTCGAAGTTACTCGATAAAATATGTGTTTTAACCTCGAAGGTTACAAAGTACGTTGGCGGAGTATTTCAAAAAGAAGTATTCCCGTTGCAACGGAAACATTAAGCGATTGGATTTTTCCACTCATCGGAATCTTAACAAGAAAGTCACACTTGCTTGCAGTCAGTTTTCTTATCCCTTTTTCTTCATTACCTACAACCAAG
>CAZLJI010000230.1:0-4770 GCA_964559565.1 uncultured Ignavibacteriaceae bacterium
GATAAGGGAATTTTTAACCAATTACCAAAATTAAAATCTTCAACCCCTTCAACTTTCGAAATTGAAGAGGCGAGTTTTTTCCGAACCTTTCTAAGCATTTAGATTATTCGATGGATTTTTGCTGATGTACCTGTTCGCAGGCAACCCGAAGTCTTTCAAAAGGCTCAAGAAGATTTCGGCTTTCAGCAAGTTTATTCAGCTGATCTTTGATTGGAACTATTTCGGCTTCGAATTTTTTTGAAGTTTCTATCATAACTTTTGCTGCACCATTGCCTGGAAATGATAGAGGTTCTATCTTTGTACTTATCCTCGACTTACCATCACCCTCGTTGAATACTCTCACAACCCTAACGCCCTGCTTGTTATTTGCACCGAGAAAGAAAGGATCCTTCACCAGTATCAAATCAACTTGTTCGTTTATTGCATTTAAAAGTGGGACCGAAATTAATTCAACAAGAATATGCTCAAGAAGAACATCACCGTAAAGTGTTTTCTGGAAGCCGGTAGGTTTAATCGGTGCGGTTACTCTAAACTCCAATGGTTTAGTTTCTGAATCGGTAACCAGAATAGCTCCCATTATACCACCATTTTCTTCGAGTGCATAAGTCTCCAAAAATGCAATCTTTGCAATTTCCATTTTTTTAACTCCTAAATAATAATTTTGAAAAACTCAACCGATGATATTTAACATATTCAATGCCATCTTTTGAGACGACTCTGCAATGCATAAGAGAAATTTTTACTATCTTATTTCCTATCAATTTGCTTTTCAGGTTTTTCAGAACTGGAGCAAGATTTATTTTTTTTAAATAATGAAGGTATTTGATGTATGAAAAGATGGAAAACAACGTGTGGGTTCAAGGAAATAAAAATCTTCCTCTTTTCACGTTACTTTTACTTAGGAATTCAAGTGAAGAAATTTTTATAAAAAAAGAATTTGTTGGTAAAAATTACCGAAATTCGAAGCTTTTGGAATAAAATCTGAAGGATTAATAATCGCTTTTTATCACTGGAAATGTGACTAGTACTGTAGCCCCCTCACCTTCCTTGCTGATAATTTCAAATTTTCCTCTGTTCAACGAAATGTATTTCTGCGCTAGTAAAAGTCCAAGACCGGAACCAGGTTCTTTATCTGTGCCCGGAGTGGAGAACATTTCACTATTTAAAATCTTCTTCTGATTATCATCGCTTATTCCAACTCCCTCATCAGTGATACTTATTTGGATTGCTGAGGCTTCACCATTTTCAGATGTGATTTTTTCAGCAAATACTTTTACAACGCTTCCTTTTTTGGAATACTTAATTGAATTCGATATCAAATTTTCAAAAGTAATCCTCAGCATTTCAATATCGCCAACAATTTTACATTCCTTATTAATATCTGCTTTAATAAGAACGTCTTTCTTCCTGATTTTAAATTTTAGCAGGTCGATTGCAGAATGAATTAGTTCATCAAGGAAAATCTTTTCAGGCAGGAAATCAAACTTATTTAATTGAAGCCGGGAGTAATGCAATAGATTGTTTGTCATTGCAAATAGAGTTCTGGAGGAATCATTGATTACATTAATGTACTCTTTAATATCTCTGTGTGTTAAAGTATCAAATTCAGTTGTTAAGATTTCTGTAAAACCCAAAAGCGAATTAAATGGTGCCCTCAGATCATGAGAAATCAGTGAGAATAATCTATCCTTCGATCGATTCATATCTTTGAGCTGTATGATCATATCTTCACGGTCTTCGTCCATCATCTTTCTTTCAATTGCTCTTGATATCGGGTAAGAAATGACATCGAGAATCTTTTGTTCTGAGAAACCGTAAGTGTTAGGATTTGAATAATCTTGGACTACCATCACACCTATAGTTTTATCCATAATTTTCAAAGGTACACCAAGCCATATTGGTGATTGCGGACCTATCAGCTCGATTTCTCCTTGCCTTCTTAATTCAGCATCCATTTCCAAATCAACTAAAGCAGATTTTCCAGTTCGAAGTACATATTCAGTTAGACCTTTACCAAGTTTTTTTGCTGACGAATCAGTATCCTCCTCATCAACAAAATATGGAAATGTAAGCAAAGCTGAATCCTTTTTGTAATATGCGATATAAAAGTTATCAGCCTTCATTAACTTTTTAATGCAAGTATGGATAAACTTGAACAGATCACTCAGGTTTTTTTCTGAATTAGATGCTTCCAGAATTTCGGAGATAATTTGTTTTAGTTTCTCTTCCCTAATGTATGCACCAACATCTTTCAGAATTCCGTATCTGTTGACTTTTTGATTGAACGCATCGCAGATGATAAAAGAGTTATCTTCTATCCATTTACTTTCTCCAGTATTTGTTTCTACAAGGTAGGTGATAAAATTCTCTTCAATATGAAGACTGCTTCTGGTGTGATGAAGCGAATAAGAACTCTTTTTTTCTACCAGCTGGTTTCTGATAATATTTTGAAATCCAATTTTGTTAAGTTCATCAATGTTGTATCCGAGAAGTTTTTCAACAGTAGGAGTCATAAACTGAAACGACTCTTTCTTATAGTCATACTTATAAAAAACCTGACTTTGACCTTCGACATTTCGAACTTCAGGTTCTTCAAGAAGCTCTTTAACAAACTGCAAATTATTTAAATTGGACATTTATAAGAGATTTATCTCATTGGAAATATCTTCCGGAAAAGACAATTTCTGTGCCGATATATCAAGAATCTTCTCATTATGAAGGTTTGATAAACTTCAAGTGTTTAGAGTACTATGCTGTTGGACTTATTTTCATTGACAATCTTAACAAACATTGCTATCTTTATGTAGATTAAATCTTAATAATATGTAAAGTGATTACGGAAAATGCGAACAGCAGCAGAGTTAAATTACAGAGAAAAAGGAATAATCTCAGAAATTGATTCCTCCCATCCATCCAGCAAAAGAATAATGGAACATGGTTTTACTCCCGGCCAAACAATTGAGTTAATTTGTAAATCAACATTTAACGATCCAATAGCAATTTCTATCAGAGGAACCTTAATAGCTATAAGAAAAAGTGAAGCTGGCTGCATTAAGTTAAAATGAAAGCTGATATAGATGTTCAGGTTCCACTTATTACGTTAGTAGGGCCGCCCAATTCAGGAAAAACTACCATATTTAATATCCTCAGCGGCAAAAATTACAAGACCGTAAACTATCCGGGCTCTACCGTAGAATATTATACAAGCCGAATTTTATCTAAATACAATATCAAAGCTGAGTTAGTAGATTCACCTGGAATCGTGAGCTTGATCCCGGAATCTCTTGATGAACAAGTTGCTGTCGAATCATTATATTCACATCCAAAACTTGGTACACCTGATTTAGTAATTACTACAATCGACTCATGTCAGTTATCAAGACACCTTCTTTTACCAAAACAATTAATCAGTTCCGGTTTCAATGTAATTATTGTTTTAACAATGACTGATATTTTAGCAAAACGAGGTTTGAAGATATCAGAAAGTAAACTGAGCAAAGCTTTAAACTGCGAAGTTGTCGTCTTAATTGGAAGATCAAAACAAGGGATAGAAAATTTAATTCAAGCAATCAACTCAAACCTGGAACGAATCAGAGTAACTGACAATAAAAACATAATCCCTTACAATTCACTTGAGAATGGAAAAGATCTGATAGATACTTTTAATGAAATTGAAGAAATCGTAAATGATGTTTATGAACCTGTTAACGCGGAAGTGAAAATCAAACTCAATTCTGCAAACAGGGAATTGAAAATTCTTCAGGATGTACCAAATAAAACTGGATTTACTCCTGACGAAGCCACATTAAAAATTGATAGAATATTACTTCACAGGTTCTGGGGATTTTTAGTTTTTCTTCTTGTTATGGGGCTTACATTCACTAGCATTTTCTGGATTGCACAACCGTTGATGGATCTGGTTGATGAACTTTTTACAAATCTAAACTCACTCGTCTTAGAAAATTTTGAACCTGGGTGGTTTACATTTTTAGTTTCCGATGGAATAATCTCCGGCGCCGGTTCTGTACTGGTTTTCGTTCCTCAAATAATAATTTTATTTGTGATACTTGGCTTGCTCGAGGATTCAGGCTATCTCGCACGCGGTGCTATGTTAATTGATAGACCATTATCCAAAATAGGATTAAATGGAAGATCCTTCGTGCCAATGCTATCAGGGTTTGCCTGTGCAATTCCGGCAATGATAGCCGCGAGAACAATTCCGAATCGGAAAGAGAGATTGTTCACAATATTCATAATTCCACTAATGAGCTGTAGTGCAAGATTGCCAGTTTATGCACTACTGATAGCTTATCTAATTCCAAGGGATAAACCATGGCTCGGTGGAATATTATTAGGTGGTATCTATTTGCTTAGTATTATGAGCTCAATTATTGTGGCCTGGATAATTAACAAATTTTCAAAAAGAATTTTTAGTTCTGAAGGTTCATCATCTTTTATACTCGAGCTGCCATCTTACAGAGTTCCAAAAATAAGTGCTGTAATAAACCATACATATAACAGTTCTAAAGAATATATACTAAGAGCCGGACCAATAATACTCGGTTTTTCACTTGTGTTATGGTTCTTGACTTTTTTCCCAAACATTAATCCACAAGTTGAAACTGAAGGTTTTACTACTGAGCAGATTCAGAATCTCGAACGGGCTGAAAGATTAGAGCATTCATTTGCATCTGACCTGGGCAAACTAATTCAACCATTTATGTCACCGATATGTATGGATTGGAGAATTGGAGTATCGTTAATATCAGC
>CAZLJI010000231.1:0-4766 GCA_964559565.1 uncultured Ignavibacteriaceae bacterium
TCTTTCCTCACCGATAACGCCCAGCTTAAATATTGATCTGAAAAGTGCAAGTATATAATTTGGATTGAGATGAAATACTTTTTTCTTCTTTGGTTCAAACTCTTTCATAAAGCACATAACTCTTTCATAAAAATATTTCGGCGAGTAAATTTTATTCAGGATTTTCTGGTATCCCTCAAGCAGTTCTTTTGAATCCATTTTAGGAATGAAGTTAATTGAGAAGTCCGTGTTGTTGCCTGTAAAATCCTTCAGCATCCGACCTTCGGTCTCTAACCTTTTATGAAGCTTTGTACCTTTGGGTGCATTTAACAGACCAACCATTGCTGTAACGATTCCACTTTCTTGTATAAAATTAGTAAGCTTTTCAAAAATTGATGGCGGATCATTATCAAACCCGACGATAAATCCTCCCTGAACTTCCAATCCGAACTGCTGAATTTTCTTTATGCTTAAAATTAAATCACGGTTCCTGTTTTGAGGTTTATTACATTCAATCAGACTTTCATCATTCGGAGTTTCAATTCCTACAAACACAGCTTCAAATCCTGCTTTCGCCATCAATTGCATAAGCTCTTCATCATCTGCAAGATTTATTGATACTTCGGTATTCAGGTAGAAGGGGTTTTTTCTTTCTTTCATCCAATCGATTATCGCGGGCAGGATTTCTCTTTTCAGTTTTGCTTTATTACCAATGAAGTTATCATCAACAAAAAAAACAGGTCCACGCCAGCCGGTAAAGTAGAGTATGTCTAATTCATCTATTACCTGTTCTTTGGTTTTTGTGCGCGGTTTTCTTCCATAAAGAACTGTGATATCACAAAAGTCGCAATCGAAAGGACAGCCGCGTGAATATTGAAGGTTCATTGATGTGTAATTTTTTATCTGAAGAATATCCCATCGGGGCAAAGGAGTGGTTGTAATATCCGCCCACTCATCTGAAGTATATTTATGTTTTGGAACTCCTCTTTCAAGATCGCTTAAAAATTGAGGAAGAGTAATTTCAGCTTCATTGAGAACCAGGTGATCAACATCTTCATAATATTCAGAGCTGCTTGTGAACAGTGGTCCACCGGCTACAATTTTTGTATTCAGCTTTTTACATCGTTCAATGACTTCATCAGCAGATTTGCTTTGAACAGACATTGCACTTATAAAAACAAAATCTGCCCGGAGAATATCCACATTCTTTAACTCGTGTGCATTCATATCAATTAATTTTTTATCCCAATCGTCCGGAAGCATTGCAGCAACAGTCAGTAAACCCAAAGGCGGAAAACTTGCTTTTTTTGAGACGAACTTTAAAGCGTGTTTAAAACTCCAAAAAGTATCGGGGTACATCGGGTAAACTAAAAGTATGTTCATTTTATTCTTTTTATTTAATAATTCATTTATCACTTACTAATAATTTTTCCATCTATTGTTTTCAGATGAGTTCACTCGGCATAGTTTACAACCTTTGATTCAATCATATGCATTCTGCTCTGATTATAATTGTCTTCTCCATACTCATCGATATATTTAATTTGCTGGTTTGTAAGATCGATTACAAAATTTGAGTGTTTGTAAAAGTGTATAAACATTGCTGAAAGACTTACACCCCACTCAATTGCTTTTGGATTTTTGAGAAGCACGGTAAAAAACATTTTCCAGAATTGCTTGCCGGTTGTTCTATTAAATCCAACCTTGCTAAGAATCCTTGAAAAAGATCTCAGGTTCTTCAGAATCTTTTTAAAATTATATTTATGCTTATTCGTCACTTTCAGATTCAGACATGTGTCGATAACTCTCTCATAATAATTTTCAGGAGTAT
The DNA here is from genome assembly GCA_964559565.1 of uncultured Ignavibacteriaceae bacterium. GTDB lineage: Bacteria > Bacteroidota > Ignavibacteria > Ignavibacteriales > Ignavibacteriaceae > IGN2. The sequence continues at coordinate 1,811 of CAZLJI010000231.1, forward strand.
ATATATAACTGATGACATCAACGAAATCCCTTAAAATATTTATCCTCGGTCTCAGCGTAATAAAATTTAAACCGCTGGAAGCCTGGTCAACTTGAGTTTTTGTGTCTGTAAAAATTGAAGACTCTTCAAACAGTCTTCCTTCCTGTGCCAACCGTTTAGTCAATTTTGTGTTGGGCAAAGCGTACATCAGTCCAAGCATTGCCACGCAAATTCCTGTATCCTGTATAAACTCATTCATTCTTTTTGCTGTTTGACCGTTCTCATTATCAAAGCCAATTATGAATCCCGCATTGACTACCATACCATATGAACTGATTTTCTTTGTTGCTTCAACAATTGATCTGTTCATATTTGTTTTCTTATTTGCCTTTTCCAATACTTCATCTTCGGGCGTTTCGAGACCGGTAAATACAAGACGAAAGTCAACATCTCTCATCAATTCCAGCAGCTCGTCATCATCTGCAAGATTAATAGAAGCTTCGGTTCCAAAGTAAAATGGATATTTATTTTTTTTGGACCAGACTTTTATAGCACGCAAAGTTTCTTTTACCTGCTTCTTGTTCCCGATAAAATTATCATCAACGATATCAATATGACCTCTGTAATTCAGATCATATAATGCTTGAAGCTCTTTAACCATTTGTTCGGGAGTTTTTGAGCGAGGTTTTCTGCCATACAATTCAATTATATCACAAAACTCACAATTAAAAGGACAGCCGCGTGTAAATTGTATATTTAAGTGTATGTAGCTGCTAAACTTTATCAGATCAAATCTTGGAACAACTGCGTTAGTCATATCAGCATACTCAGGTGATTTGTATTCACCACTTTTACTTCCATTTACCAGATCATTCAAGAACATTGGTATAGTATTCTCGCCTTCTCCAAGTACGAGGTAATCTGCAGATTGATAAAGATGTGGCTGGGATGTTGGATCCGGTCCGCCAACAACGACAGGTTTATTTTTTTGGTGAGATAAACTGATTATATCAAGTATAGCAATTTGCTGAGGCAGCATTCCTCCGGTAAATACTAAATCGGCCCACGCGAAATGTTCATCCAGAAGAGGTTCAACATTTGTATCAATTAATTTAATTTCCCATTCTTGCGGTAGTAATGCTGCTACAGTCATTAAGCCAAGTGGTGCTGCCTGGTATTTTGCACCAACTATTTTACTAACCTCTACAAAATTCCAAAAACTATACGGTGAAAATTTTGGGTGTATTAAAAGACACCTGTTTCTTTTTTGTAATAGCTTTATCATAATTTATTACCCACTCATTATTCCTATAAAATGATTTCAGCAGATCGGATTCTATTCATCCTTATTCGCTGCAATAAAAAGATATTAAATAAACTGCTGCAAAAAATGAATCTAATGGATAGAAAAAGGATTAATCCTTTTGGGGGATATTTATTAGCGAAGCTAATTGGTAATTGTTGAGATACTCTTCGCTACCGTCTTCAGTGTCTCGCCTGTGTAGGAATAATTTGCAATCTCCAAACGTGTGTGCAATGCGAGTTTTTCCATAATATTATGGATGTGACTTTTTACTGTATACGTTGATACATGAATTTTCTGTGCTATTTCTTTATTTGTCATACCTTCACCAAGATGCGCAATAACTTCACGTTCTCTCGCAGTCATACGAACCGCTTCCTTTAGTTTTGTCTTCCCTTCTCTAACTGCATGATCAACTATCTGGGAAAAAAGTGAGTCCACTAACAAAGGCGGAAGAACTGTTGCACCCTCTGAAACCGTTCGAATGGTGATTAAAAAATCATTGAGCGATGCATCTTTCAGAATGAATCCATTTGCACCGGCTTTTACATACTGCAAAATATCAGCTTGTACAGGTGCAAGATCCATAACAATGATTTTTGCATCCGGAAAATCTTTTTTTACTATTTCCACCACATGCAAACTGTTTTGGCTCCGCAATCCTAAATCCAGAAGAATCACATTTGGTTTTAACTCCTTGATTTTAGAAAGAGTGTGCTTACCGTCTCCCGAAGCAGCGATTATAAGTATATCCTTGTGTGCTTTAAGGATAGAATTTATACCGTCCCTCAAAAGACGGTTATCTTCTATTAGTAATAACCTGATTTTTTTCATTTCTGTTTCATAAATAGATTGAATCAATGATGCATTACTTAACGCAGTTAAGTTGCAACAATGCTGAAGCAAAATCAATCGGTCAAAGGGATGAAAAAGGATTTAATTCTTATAGGTGAGAAAAATTATTCGTCGAGCAGAGAAATGTCTTTATTCGCAGAGTCTATTTTTTTTGAATCGTGAAGATACTTTGCTATTTGAACCCGTGTGCTTAGTGCAAGCTTTTCTAGAATATTATGGACATGACTTTTTATAGTGTATGTTGAAAGATGAAGTTCCTGGGCGATCTCTTTATTCGTATGGCCTTCTGAAATCAATTCTATTACCTGTTTCTCGCGCTTTGTCATTCGAACAGATTCTATCAGTGCTGATGGATTTGAACCGCTTACTGCATGTTCAACTATTTGGGAAAAAAGTGATCCTGTTAAATTCGGCGGTAGAACTTGAAGCCCCTTTGAAACGGACCTGATGGTTTTAAGAAAATCATTAACTGTTGCATCCTTCAGAATAAATCCGGACACTCCCGCCTCAACAAACTCAAGCACGTCAGCTTGCAAAGGAATGAGATCCATAACTATAATTTTAGACCCGGAAAAATTCTTCTTAACTAATTTTACTAAATTCAAGCTGCTCCGGCTTCGGAGACCAAGATCTAGAAGCAACACCTCGGGTTTGTATTTCCCCATAATCGCCAAGATGTTTTCACCGTTTCCTACAGTTTCAACGACATGCATATCCTGCTGTTTTTTAAGCATAATCGTTAGGCCTTCGCGCAGAAGACGATTATCTTCAATAAGCAGTATTTTGATTCTTTTCATTTTAAAAAGCCATACTTCAATT
>CAZLJI010000232.1:0-4754 GCA_964559565.1 uncultured Ignavibacteriaceae bacterium
ATAAAGTATGACACGTAGCGCAAAGCTCAGATTGATTTACGTGCGGACTGTATTGAGATTTATACCCAATGATCATCCACATTAAAGTTGTATCTGAGTTTTCATAAGGTCCGTATAAAATGCTGTCAACGTGAATGATATAATTTCCCGAATAAGACTGCTGCGTTCCAAAATTATCCGGTTTTATTTGATGACAAACAGTACAGCTCACTCCATCATTTGCAAGAGGATCTTGTTTTAATTCAGCCATCGAGTAGCCTGATTGTCCGTTATAAATTGCCTGAGTGTAACCCATCGGTGAATGACACTTAAGACAAGTGCTCTCAATTAATTCCTGATGCTGTGGAAAGTTGCTCACTTCTTCAGCAACCACTGCCCGCCATAACGGATCTTTACTTGCATTTCCCATCATTGTAGAACGCCAGTAGGTAATTGGGGAAACATCAATTCCATTCCAGGTCATTGCACTTCCGTTGCTATTGTGACAGAGTATGCAATTCCCTGAGCCGCTGAATAAAGTTGATGTACCGGTTGGCAGTTCGGTTTGCGAATATATAATGTTTGAAATAAAAAGAATTAAGAGAAATGCGGTAATTAAAGTTTTCATTGACCAGCCTTTAAAGTTTCAATAGTTATTTGAAGCAAAACAGAATATTTGCTTCAGGGACTTTAGTATTGCAGTCCCTGAATTTTGAATTTATTTACACCTTAAAATAAATAATTACTTTAACAGATTCATCTTCTTTGTCTCGACGAAACTCCCAGTTGCTAAAGTATAAAAATAAATTCCACTTGATAATCCTGCAGCATCAAACTTTACTTCATAACTTCCTGCAGGTTTTTCTTCGTTGACTAGTGTTGCGACTTCGTTGCCAAGTACGTCATAAACTATAAGACTCACTTGCGAGTTGCTGGATACTCGATACTGGATACTGGTTGATGGATTGAAAGGATTTGGATAATTCTGAAATAGAGCAAATCCACTGAGATTAATTTCATCTTCAACTGAAACTGTATTTCCTGCTGTATATACTTTTATTTTATTTGAACCAGCAACGGCAATAAGTCCATTCAAACCAATAGCAACACCACTGGTATTTACATTTGAAATATCGCCAATCCATAGTTCTTGTAAATCCAGTGTGTAAGCATAAATATTATTTTCCCCAGTAGTTGCATAAATGACACCATTTGCAGAAGCAGATGGTCTGAGTTGAAACAGATCCGGATTTGCAAGCACATCAGTTGAATCTAATACATTACCATGAGCTGGTTCCAAACGAATAATTCTTCCGCTTGATGGTGCATATATCGAACCATCAGAACCGACACATATATAGCTGAATGGTGCGCTGCCGAAAATTTCTGTTTCCCAAAGTACACTTAAACCGGAACCATCATCCTGCAAAGCGGTGACATTATCTCCTTGTTTATGAACATAAATTATTCCGTCCGGTCCAACCATAAATCCGCATTGCTGAAGAGGTCCGCCAGGATGAGTATCATTTATTATGTGATCATATTTTTGTTGACCATTATCAAGATTAATTGCCTGGAGGTATGCCACCCCGCCGATTTGTTTTATAACATAACAAGTATTTTCATATGCAACCATTTCGCCGCTACCAGAAGCAATCCCGATTATGCTGGTTTCCCAAATTTTCTGCCCTGTAAGGTAATTTATTCTATACATTTTAAAATTACTGCCATTAACAAGTAAATCACCGTTTGAAGCAAAGCTTAAACTTTCTGTAATGTATGTACTGATAGTAACATCTGCTGTCCAGATTTTTTCTCCATTAGTTGCATTCAAAGCATAAAAAGAATCAGAATAACTTTCTGTAAATCTCATTACATAAACCTGGCCATCTCTTATTCCAATCGGTAAAGATCTTCCTGTTAGTCCTGTTACTTCTTGCTCCCATAAAAGCTGGCCATTATTAAGATCGTAGCAAACAACAGGCGCATTTGTCATTTGAAGAAATTTCATTGTTATAAGCTTATTGCCTTCTATATAAACAGGAAATCCGATAAGGCTTCCACTGTTTATATCCCAAAATAAGCTGTCAGTAGTTGGTCCGCTTAAGTCTGACAAACCATTTCTTTGTGGATTTCCACCTCCGTTGTTCCAATCAGTAAAAGTTTTTTGATAATTAAATTGAGCAAAAGAAATAATTGAAAGCATCGTAATGCTTAGAAGAAAGGTATAAATTTTATTCATTAAAAAACTCTCCCTTAATTAATATAAAAAAAAATAAATTGAACAGATCAAATTTATTTTCATTTCGGGAGAAATAATATTTTAAAAAACATGTATAGATGGCTCTTTAAATTCTTAAAACCTGGATGGTCTACTTCAAGAGTAACATCTTCTTTACTGAAGTAAACTGATCTGTTCTCAATTTATAGATATACGTTCCGGATGCTACATTCTGTGCATCCCACTGATATTGATACTTCCCAGCTGCAAGTGATGTGTTTAGTAACTCAGCAACTTTTTCACCGAGTACATTGTAAATAGATAATTCAGCATTTGCCACATCTTCAGACAATGAGAATTCTATCACTGTGCTTGGGTTGAATGGGTTCGGATAGTTCTGTTCTAATGAGTAGACTGTTGGTAACAACTCTCCGCTTACCATCAACTTCTGTAGCGTTGATTCACTGATAACAATATCCTCGCCTGGCTTTAGTTTTGAGTTCAACATCTTTGCACTTTCATCCATCAGTCTGATATCCATTCCTTCTACTCTAACTGTTAATGGATATGTTACTCCCTGCATCTCTATAGTTTTTACTCCACTGTTTATATCTTCTGCTATCCTTCCACTGCTAAACCTGAAATCGTACATTCCTTCCATTGGTGCCGGCGGTAATTCATACTGGCTTAAGTCCACTTCACCATTTGCTGCATACAAAGTATAGTTTACACCTGTAGCATCTGTCAGTATTATCTTCCCCCAATTTTCAGGGAAATATTCTACTGGATCTGTTCCCTTGGACATTGTCTCTGGTATAATAATTTGTCCTGCACCAGTTAATTTAATCCAGTAACCATATCCCGGATCGAGTGTTGCTGCAACTGCATAACCTCCTGAGTACTTATAGATTGGACCACTCTGAAGTCCTGAAGGATTAGTTGTTACATTGGCCGATGACACACTTAATTCATATCCGCCAATCAGGTTCCATCCCGATGCTCCTACAAGTGGAATGTGAGGAACTATCTGTACTCCACCTGCAGGCCATTCGTCTCCAGTGTTATATGTTCTGGCTCCCGAGTGTTTCATCCAATAACCAACTCCAGGTGTTGTTGATGTTACAGATTGATATCCATTTGAATATTTGAATACGTTTGCGCCCTGGTCTCTGTATTGCCACCAGGTATTTACATTTTGATCCGTTGGATGCAACCCTGGAATGGATACCATATTCCAGCCATTAGATACGTTAACAGCTAACTGGAAAGTTGTAAGTATCGATTGTCCGCACTCTGTTCCTTCTCCATAAAAGTTGCCAGTAATATTTCCGACTTCGCCAGCACATACATCTGCACCTGATTCAACATAGATTGAAGCGGTTGTATCTATGATGATTGTTTGTGCAATTCCAGGATGAAAAGAAAAAAGAAATAAGAATAAATATTTGATCGTTTTCATTTTATCCTCACTCAATCTTCAATTGAATTGAATTTTACATTAGCACTTTCACTCGCTGCTTTAATTAATTTTATTTCGTTCACAAGTTCTTCCTTTAACGATTCAATTTCAGCAAGCTGCTGTTTGACAGCATTTAAACTCTCAACTTCTGATCTTAATTGATCATTCTCATTTTTCAATTCCTGTATGGCTTTTATCATAGGTGCAAGCAAATCGTTGTACCGAAGTTCGTATCTGCCTTCTCCATCTATTGTTAACATTGCAGAATTAATCACTCCTTCTTCTTTTAACACCTGTTCAAGTTCCTGCGCAATTAATCCATATTCAATTTTTTGTTTCTCATCATTTATACGAGAGTATAAAACAGGATTTAGTTTTGATATAAAGTCAAGACCGAGATCTGAAGGATTGATATTTTCTTTCCATCTCTTATCACTGGTTATTGACCATGCAACTTGTATCCCTGCATAGCTGATAGTGGTATTTCCAATTCGTACTTGGTTACTTGCTGTACTATTTGGTACCTGAGCATCATAACCAATTGCTATATTATTACTTCCCAAAGAAATGAAGCTTCCTGCAATATTTCCAACTGCTGTATTATTGTTACCGGAAATATTAGATAAGAGTGCACCTATGCCCAGCGCGGTATTAGATTCACCGGTAGTATTATTTAGTAGTGCTTTACTACCAAATGCGGTATTAAAGCTTGCTGTGTTATAGTACAAAGCATTATAACCAAAAGCAGAATTTTCATTACCTGCTGTATTTAAATAAAGTGAATAACTCCCAAATGCCGAATTGAAAATTCCTATTGTATTTGAAAGTAATGAAGAAGAACCCATTGCTGTATTTTGCCCCCCAGTTGTACACCGATTCGTCCGTATCCAGGTAAGACTCGTTCAGTGACAGTTGCTCGTCCACCGAGAGCATCACCTGGTTGTATGCTCCGCCAGTCTGCGCCATGTCTTTCATTCTGCGCATAAACTCCTCCATCGTGATCGTCACCGGCATTTCCTCCGGACTCAAACCTTCGACTTCCACGCTCTAATTGGTGTTGGAAATCGCCTTTTCGAAGATTTCCTTTACAGATTT
>CAZLJI010000233.1:0-4754 GCA_964559565.1 uncultured Ignavibacteriaceae bacterium
TGTGAAAGAAATTAATTCAACAGGAATTATTTCATAGATATTTCCTCTCTTCATAAAAATATCACAAATGACAGTATCGTTTCTCACATCACCCTCAGCGTAAATCATTGCAATGTCACCGTTACCCTTTGTTACTACCTGTGAGGAATTTCTTGTAACATATTCAGGCGGAAGATCAGCAATCAATATTGTATCAGCAAAAACCTGGTTTTCGGCAAAGAGCAGATAAAATCCTTTACCTGATGCAGACTGGCTTGATTGATATGTAGTGTATAATCTGTTCATATCATCAATTTCAAGTGACTGAATCCCCGCAGGTAATTGTCCGGTCGGCGTTATTGCTACTGGAACAGTAAAAGTACCGCTGATATTATTTACATAGTACAACCTTGAACTAGTTCTGTAAATAATATGAACCTTATCATTAGTATCAACTCTTATTCTTGGATAGCTTACACTTACAGAAACGCTAGTTGGAATTTCCTGAAAAGATCCGGAAGTATTATTAAAATATTTCAGAGGACCTGAGGTTAGTGTAGTTCCGGTTACTATAGCAATATGAACTTTACCGTTTGAATCAAGATCTAGAGTAGCTTGAAAGTCACCCGAAGCTTCGCCATTAGATAAGAATATTTCTGGTCCTAAAGTGCTTGTTCTTAAATCATAACTCCTGTAATAACAATTGTCGGATACATTTGTGTAAGTATAATAAACAAAGTGCATAACACTATCGGGACCAATTTTACTAAACGGTGTTGCTTTATTTAATCCACCTTGAGTTATAGCAATCGGAGTTGAAAAAGTTCCGGACATTTTATGAATATACATTACCTGAAAAATTGAGGGGTCGCGTGCTTCATAGCCAATATGCACAACATCATTTTGATCGATGGACAATGTTGAGTAATTATCATCAACAGAGTTATTTGTTAAATTAAGTGCTGAAAAATCTCCGTTGATGTCCTCTTCAACATAGTAAATTTCATTATAGCTGCTTACCGTACCCAAACCGCTTGTGTATGAAAGTCTTAAGAGACCCTGCGAATTGTACTGTGCAAATTGTCTGTTATTGAAACGGTTATTATATGCAATCGTATCTTGCATGAAGGGAATTTGTGCCAACACAATACTATTTGCAAGCAAGAATAGTAAAAATATCTTCATGATAATTTTTCCTTAAAACTGTGTGCTAACTTATTTTCTGTTCACTTTAATAAAATCATTTTTCTGGTTTCAACAAAATTTTCAGAAGTCAGCTGATAAAAATAAATCCCGCTCGTCAGATTCCGGACTTCGCTGGAATGACTATTGAATTCAATCTCATAACTTCCTGCTGGTTTTTCTTCGTTGACAAGAATTGCAACTTCGTTTCCTAAAACGTCGTAGACTTTTAGAGTGACAAGTTGAGATTGCTTCGATCCGCTCGCAATGACAGATGGGATGGAATATTTAATTTTTGTTGACGGATTAAATGGGTTCGGATAGTTTTGTTCAAGTGAAAATTTAACTGGCGATATTATTTCAATAGCAACGATATCTGAATACTCAAAGCTTCCGTCAAAATCAATCTGCTTCAATCTGTAATGATAATTTCCTTCGCTAAGATTTTCATCTCTGAATGAATATGATCTTGGTTCAGTCGTGGTTCCAAATCCCGGCACAAAACCAATCGCCTCCCACTTGTCATCTGCCGACTGCCCACTGCCTACTTGCCTTTCAATCTCAAATCCCTGATTATTTGTTTCAGTTGCCGTAATCCAATTAAGCTGAATATAATTTTCAAATACTTCTGCATTGAAAGATGTTAATTCAACAGGAACTGATGACTGATTAATAAAAACGACTACAGGTGTTCGTGCGGTTCCAACCGCAAGATCGAGATATCCGTCTGCATTTAAATCTCCGAATGAAATTGAAGTTGCCGATGAACCTGCGATGTAAAGCCACGTTGGTTCAGTATCTAATACTCCAGAACGGTTTTTAAATATTTCAGTTCTTTTTGAACCGAAGTGAATGACTGCCAGCTCCGGATAGCCATCTCTGTCAACATCTCCTGTAATTAATTCCTGAGCAGAAGTGCTTACTGAGTTCGAAGTCCAGACCGGTCCTGTCAAAACTCCGTTAACATTTTTATATATGACAGTCTGAACTCCGCTCCCCGATATTGCCAAATCCTGATAACCATCTTTATCAAAATCTTCCCAGGCAATACCTTTTTGACTTTGAGTGTTGCCCACTGTCCATCCCGGCAGATTACTTATTACACCATTGTTATTGAAATACACACCACTTTGATAGTTAACCCATTTCGATGCTGCAAGATCTCCTTTAGAAATATACCGATATGATATTTTTACTGTGAACCCAGACTGTGGTATCGTTCCTAAAGATAGCCAGCCACTTATCGGATTGTAACAGTACTGGTAATACGGAAGATCATCAACCAGCACAGTATCGATTGAATAGATGGGGAAAAGAGGTAAATGAAATGCATATCGTGTTCCGTCACCAGTGTATTCGAGATACTTATATTTTATTTGCTGATTATCAAGATCACCAAAGGCAACAGAATTAGTAATCATCTCATCTGCAGAAAGCCAGTTGGGGACGGTTGGAAATGTCCCTCCATTATTATAAAAAATACACATTGGCTTTGTAGGAATAACACTGTTGCCCTGATTACCAAATGCAAGGTCAAGATCACCATCATCATCAATATCACATAAAGCTTCGCCGACTGTCCAGTTGTTGTCTTGTGAAATCCAGCCTGGCGCATTGCTTAATCCGGTTTCGCTGTTAAAATAAATTACCGAAGGCACGAATGAATTGTCTCCATTAGCTGCAATTAATTCAGGTTTTTCATCTCCATTCAGATCGGCAAACTTCACATCTGTAGTTGATCTCATATCTGTAGAAATCCAGGCTGGAGTTGTGGTTAGAATTCCGTTGTCATTCCTGTATATCAATACTTCATATTCAGGAATTGGCGGATAAGAATTGCTGAAGTAACAACCCGTTGCAAGATCTAGATCGCCATCATTATCGTAATCGCCCCAGGCCATACCACCAATTTGTCTATCCAGAGTTGAACTCCAATCCGGAGTCAGACCAAATGGAATATCATCAGATAAAATCACTACTTGTCCCTCTAAAGAGGATTCACTGGAACTATAGGTTGAGATTTCTTTACCATCCGGAGAAATATCTATATAGGTGATTTTATTTCCCTGAGAATAGATAATGGATGAAGAAAGTACGATCAGAAAAGATAGAAATATTTTTTTCATTTCAACACCAAATTAATTTAACTCATCTAAACTTAAGTCAATTGAAAAAATAATAAAAGCAAAAATTGATAAATGGAGAGAAATTGATTGGATGATTGAATGTGGATTAAATTTGTAGCCTTTGCCTCAGCCTTTTAAACTCAATGACACTCCATCTCCGAAGAAACCTCAGTTTGAGCAGAAACTTTTGGACTGAGCATCGGTATCCCAAGATTCATTCCTCTCAAAATAAAAATTACTCCAAGGATAATTGCCAAGACAGGTACTGCTTTTCTGATTTTAGTTCGTATTCCAATGTTTATGAACTTACCGAACACAGAAGCAGCAAACATTGTAGGAACAGTTCCGAGTCCGAACAGAATCATAACTGCTGCACCTGAAATTGCATCGCCGCTAGCAATGGCTCCGGCTAAAGCCACGTAAACAAGTCCGCATGGAAGAAATCCGTTCAATATCCCAATCAGGAACATTGCAGAGAAAGTTCCTTTGCTAAAAAGTACGCTGATGTTTGACTTCAATGGATGAGCAAGTTTCTGAATCATCGGATGCTGAGCAAAGTAGTTTTTATATTTCTGTGGAAGAAGAACTGCAATGATAATTACTACTCCGAGAACAATTGAAACAGCCTGCTGAGCACCAGCGAGTGCAATCTTACTTCCAACAAGTCCGAGAACCGCACCAAGAAATGAGTAAGTGACGACTCTTCCGATATTGTACAATATTCTTCCTGTGAAAAAAGAAAGGTTGTTCGAATCAGGAACAGGCAAAGCGATTGCAATCGGTCCGCACATACCAATACAGTGCAAACTTCCGACTAATCCAACAAAAAATGCTGCTAATATTTCTGGTGACATAATTAGAAAATGGAACACGGATTTGACTGATTGAACTGATTAGCACTGATTAATTTAATATCTGCGAAAATCGGTCTCATCAGCGTCATCTGTGTTCTATTGTTTTTTTACTCAATTGTTATCGCTCTTTCATTATAATATCCATTTCCATCCATTGTCCAATTTAACTTTAATCGCCAAAACCCTTTCTCGAGTCGTTCAACTGGAATATTCTGACTTCCTTCCACCAATTGAAGAGGTAAAGCAAAATCAAGTTTCGGATTGGACGGACGATAAAAAAATATATCGCCTGAAATATCTTTGCTGATATAATCGGATGGAACTGAAATTATGACTACCTCTCCATTAAAATTAATTTTTACCTGCTCATCAAGTGAGTTTGTTCTGCTTTGCTTGTCAATTTCATTTTGGTAGCTAAGAGATTTTTCATAGTAATTATCAGAAACAAGACTTACATCCTGAGCCATAAAAATCACAGTCATCGACACACTGATAACAACAAATGCAATAATCCCGATAACTATTCCTGTACCCCAGCTGAATTTATTTTTTACTTCTTCACTCATCTTTCTTTTCCATTGGTGCTAAAAATGATGTCGTAACTTTTTTAATC
>CAZLJI010000234.1:0-4721 GCA_964559565.1 uncultured Ignavibacteriaceae bacterium
TCATTTAGCAACTCAGTTTTAATAAAAATCGGCTTCAATTGCTACAAAACAAAATAAATAAAATAAACACTTTAATCTTTATCCTTTTATCTTTTATCTTGATTATAAAGTGTGCAAACCAACTTCCTCCGGGTGGCGGTGATGTTGACAAGATTCCACCAAAAATTGTTAACGTCTTTCCTGCTGATGGAACTACAAAGTTTGATAAAGATTATTTTGAACTTGAATTCTCAGAATACGTTGACAAGCGTTCTGCAAGAGATGCGATTTTCATTTCACCATTTATTGAGGGGACATTTAGTTATAACTGGAGCGGCTCAACTCTCGAGGTAACCTTTCCCGAAAAATTAAAAGATGATGTAACCTACACGATCACAATTGGTACTGATGTTGTTGATTTGAATAATAAAAATAGAATGGCTCAAGCTTTTACATTTTCTTTTTCAACGGGTGAAAAGATTGATAGAAGAATTATTTTAGGCAGAGTTTATGGAAAAGTTAAAGAAGGTATTTTTATTTATGCATATAAGATGGATGAAAGTTCTGACTCATTACTAAACCGAAAACCTGATTATGTTTCCCAGACAGGTGTTGATGGTAATTTCAGTCTTCAAGGACTTGGCTCAGGTGATTATAGGTTATTTGCAGTCAATGATCAATTTAGAGATTATTTATTCCAACAGGATCAGGATGAAATTGGGATTCCATACACGGATATTTTTTTAAGTGAAACCGATTCAATTTTTACTGATATATACTTTTTACTTTCTGATGCTGATGTTTCCAACCCCAGATTAATTAGCGGAGTAATGACTGATAGGAATCATATGATTGTTAGCGCTAACAAAGTGCTAGATAAAAAATCAATCTTTTCGAAAAATTTCACTATTGTTGATTCTACAGAGAATAAGCACTATGAAGTAGCTTATGCCTTCAAAGGAAAAACAAAACCCGAAGAGTTTATCTTAATGTTCGATGCAGATCTAAATCCATCTAACCAGGTGTATCTAATAGCTGATACTTTAATTGATTTGATGGGAAATACAATGTTGAATGATTTCAATAAGATAGTTGTTAGTGACAGACCTGATACAAATTCTATAAATATTGTTTCAACTGAACCATCTGCTCGTGGACTTGTTGATTTTGAGAAGACAGAAATCAAAATCTTTTTTGATGAGGCTTTTAATAAGGATTTTAAAGTAGCTGCTGTTTCTTTCACTGATACTCTTAGCAATCCTGTAGGTTTTGATATTCAATTTTTTGATGATGCAACTTTGTGGATCAAACCAGATGAGGATCTCAAACCAGACAAAGATTACCTAATAAAAATCCAGCTTGGAAATTTGGTCGACATTTCTAGCAATAAGAAAGATTCACTGTTTACGCTCAAGTTCAGAACTATTTCAGGATTGGATTTTACAGGTCTATCAGGCAACGTCATCAATCTTGATTACACTAAAAATCCGATTTTAATTCTTGAGAATACAGAAACGCCACAGTTAAAGTATGAGCACAAACCGAATCTGGATAAATTTGAATTTACAAGAGTTGAACCGGGTAAATATTTGCTTTGGTGCTATCTTGATGCAGACAGCAGCGGAAAGTATAATTACGGCTGGCCCGAACCGATTGAGTTTTCAGAAAAGTTTTCTTTTTATCCTGATACGTTGAACCTGCGACCGAGATGGGAAGTAACTGATTTGATTTTTAGGTTTAAGTGAGATTTTTAATTACTTAGATTTATTCTGATAAATAACATTTCCATCCTTTATCGTCATACAATTCAAATTGTTTCCAATAGAATAAACGATGTCCGAATAGTCTGATGCATTAAACACAGCAAAATCCGCTTTCTTCCAAATCTCAATTGAGCCAACGCTTTTTTCCCTGCACAAAGCTTTTGCTGCGTTAATCGTAACAGCACTGATTGTTTCTTCAATTGTCATTTTCATTTTCAATGCTGCAATGCTCATCACTAAGCTCATATTTAAAATGTGCGATGAACCAGGATTATAATCAGTAGCAAGTGCAACAATTGCATTCTGTTCTATCAACTTTCTTGCAGGTGCGTAAGTGTGATTCAAGAAAAAAGAAACTCCCGGAAGCAGAACAGCAACAGTATCTGAATTCCTGAGCTTTAGAATATCTTCATCCTTAATTACTTCAAGATGATCTACTGAAAGTGCATTGTGTTTTAGTGCAACATCCAGTCCACCAATTGAGTTAAATTGCTCCGTGTGAAGTTTAAGTTTTAATCCGTGATTTTGTGCGGCAGTGAATATTTCATTTATTTCCTCTGCTGAAAAAGCCGTCGCTTCACAAAAACCATCGCAAAATTCTGCAAGTTTTTGTTCAGCAAAATGTGGCATCATTCGGTTAACTAACTCATTAAGATATCCTTGTCGGTTGTCTTTGAATTCTTTTGGGAATGTATGTGCACCAAGAAAAGTTGGGATAATATCAATTGGATAAATTTCATTCAGATAATGAATTACCTGTAAGAGCTTTCTCTCATTATCAAAGTTCAACCCATAACCGCTTTTTATTTCGAGTGTCGTAATTCCTTGTGAAATAAAATTTTCAATTCTTGGTTTAACCAGGTTAACTAATTCCTCAAATGATGAATATCGAACTGCTTGAACGGTGGTATTTATTCCGCCACCTTTCTTTGCGATCTCTTCATAACTAACACCGCTGAGCTTTTGCCTAAATTCATTAGCACGCGAACCGGCAAAAGCAGTGTGTGTGTGACATTCAACCAAACCGGGAAGAACAGTCTTTCCCGTTGTATCAATTTCATCATCAAAATTATTTTTATATATTGATGAAGTAGGAATGATATCTTTTATTAAACCATCTTCAATAACAATCGAATGCTCGTGCAGACAACCGATATCAGAAAGTTCTTTCCCTCGTTTGAAGTTCTTTCCTGAAGTATTTACTGTTACAATTGAAGCGGGATTATAGAGAAGTGTTTTCATCATTCAAACAGATTTACAGTTTCCTGAACAACCTTAGATTCAGTGTAGCCAAGCTGATTAAGTTTAAACCTGAGATTATCTGCTTCAGACTTTGAAGTGAAATCGCCTACCTTAACTTTGTAAAATGGCGGTTCAAAAATAACGTAAACTTCTTTCCTCGTTGTCATTTCATAAACTTCTGCACGAATACGGTTAGCTTCATCGATATCATCGGTGGATAAAACCTGTACTCTGTAACCATCGGTAGTACCAGTAATATTTCTTTGACTGCTGGTTGTATCAATGTTGTAACCATACCACACATCCGGTGGAAGTTTATCTGTTGAAATTGGAGGAACTTCAATCTCAATTTCTGTTTGATAAGGTGTAATATCAAAATCTTCCATAACATCTTCAGTAATATCTGCAGAAGTTTCTTTATCCGCTTCTTTTTTGGTCTCATACCGTGAACCGGTAGAAGCAGAACAGCCAACTAGTAACATTGTAATTGCAGTAATTCCGATGAGTAATTTCATTATAAATCTAAAAATAGTTTTAATTTCAGTCTCAATATAAAACTATATTCATTTCGATTAAAGAATTTATGATTGCCACAATTCGTGCAAGGTTAGCACATTTTGATTTTTATTAACTCATCTTTTGTTAAAGAAGCCTCGTTTTAGTAATTTTGCAGTAATCATTCCACAAAATTCAAAGAAAATGTCTACAAAAAAGCTAAAAATCCTATTTGTAACATCTGAAGTTGTGCCTTTTGTTAAAACTGGAGGGCTTGCAGACGTTTCGGCCGCATTGCCCCAGACTTTAGCCGAATTAGGTCACGAAGTTAGGATAGTTGTTCCCAAATATGGTGCAGTTGATGATCGGAAGTTTAAAATTCACGAGGTTGTAAGATTAAAGGATATTAAAATTGATATCGACGGAAAAGAAGTATTATTTTCTTTGAAATCTTGCTTTTTACCAGGGCAAAAAATAAGAGTTCAGATATATTTTCTTGATAATCACGAATATTTTGGAAGCAGGAACAGTCTTTACACTGATCCTATGACGGGTAAAGATTATCCTGATAATGATGATAGATTTATTATCCTCAGCCGTGCTGTGTTCGAGTTAATTATAAAACTCGGATGGATACCAGATATAATTCATTGTAATGATTGGCAATGCGGACTGATACCAGCCTACCTCAAAACTGTTTATCAAAATGAAGAGAACTTTGACAAGTTCAAAACTTTATTTACAATTCATAACCTTGCTTACCAGGGTGAATTTCCGAAAACCTCTTTTAAGAAAACCGGATTACCTGAATCGCTGAATAGCGACAAAGGCATTCTTCATAAAGGCAAAATGAACTATATGAAGAGTGGACTTCTCTTCGCCGATGTAATCAATACTGTTAGTGAAACTTATGCCAACGAAATAAGAACTGATAACGAAATCGGCGGTGGACTGAAAGATGTTCTGGCAAAACGAAAAGAAGATTTGTATGGAATAATTAATGGAATTGATATCAAAGTTTGGAATCCGGATAAAGACAAACATTTGCCTAAAAAATACAGCATAAAAAATGTTGAGCAGAAAGTAGTAAACAAGCAGGCGCTCGCAGAAAAGTTTGGATTTGAGTTTAACGAAGATATTCCAATAATAGGATTGATCTCACGACTCTATGATTCGAAGGGAATTGATCTGGTACAAAAAATACTTCCTGATTTATTAAAGATGGATATTCAGATGATCGTG
>CAZLJI010000235.1:0-4706 GCA_964559565.1 uncultured Ignavibacteriaceae bacterium
GACCTCATAACGTGCTGTTAACAGTTACCGATGCAGCTGGTAATTCCGATAATTGTACAGCAGTAGTTACAGTAGAAGATAACATTGCACCGGGTATTAATTGTCCTGCAAATATTACAGTTTCAAACGATCCAGGCGAGTGCGGTGCAATTGTAAATTATACGCCTCCGGTTGGAATGGATAACTGTCAAAATGCTTTAACGACCAAAACTGCTGGTTTGGGAAGCGGAGCTTTTTTCCCTGTAGGAGTCACTACTGAGACTTATTTGGTAACAGATGCAAACGGGAATGTTGATGAATGCAGTTTCACCGTAACAGTTAATGATATTAATCCTCCGGTAATTTCCAACTGCCCGGTTAGCCAGGATGTATTTGTGGGTGTCAATTGTGTATTTATTATCCCTGATTATCGCAATTCAATAACGGTTAGTGATAATTGTGGGGGTGACCATGTAATCCTTACCCAATCTCCTGCACCAGGTGCTACAATGAGTCCAAATAATCCATCAGTTTCAACTGGTGTTACAATTACGGCTACTGATAAAAGCGGGAATGTGAGTACGTGCAATTTTGTGCTATTTGCAAAAGATAATACTCCCCCAGTAATTTCCGGCTGTCCTGGTAATATTATAATGGATAATACAACCGGTCAATGTGGAGCAATAGTGACTTGGTCGGAGCCTACAGTGATAGACAATTGTTTCGGTTATATAACTCAGATAAAAGGATTACCTAATGGTTCAGAATTCCCTGTTGGTGTTACAGAAATTGAATACACTGCTGATGATGGTTCCGGTAATCAGAGTTTTTGCAGTTTTACTGTTACTGTCAATGATACTGAAGCTCCGCAAGTGGACTGTAAAGACTTTAGTGCGGATCTAGATGCAAATGGGGAATGGACTATTTCATCAACTTATGTTATTGATAATGCTTTCAATAGCCGAACGGACAATTGCGGTTTAAATATGAATCTTGTCAACGTATCTGGGCCAACTTTTTTTACCTGTGAAAATCTCGGAGCCAATAACATAACTATCTATTCATTGGATGTTAACGGCAATGAGACAAGTTGCACAGTTACACTTACAATTAATGATCCGTTAAGTGCATGCAACCAACCTCCTGTGGCCAATTGTAAAAATATTACGGTCAGCGTAAATGCCAATTGTCTGGCAAATATCAGCCCTGCAGATGTCGATAATGGCTCGTTGGATCCCAATGGAGATGCATTAACTTATAGTTTAAATAACTCGGGTCCGTTTAGCCCGGGTGTCTATGAAGTTGAACTGATCGTTAGTGACGGAGAATTTCAGGACAATTGTACTTCAACTGTTACGGTGGTTGATGGTACACCTCCAACTATTTCGGTACCTGCAAATGTTACGATTGAGTGTTCTGATCCGGATCCTCGTGATGGTCAACGTTTAGCGGTAAATAGTCCTGCTGAAATCGCCGGAGATTATACTACAGGCTTTGCATTTTTTGGACCGCAATTAACTTCATTGGTAATTTCCGGAAATATCGAACTGGCTAATGACGGAACAGGTATTGCAACAGATGCTTGCGATGGTACACTTCCTGATCTTACAGGAAAGATTGCACTTATTGATCGTGGTTCTTGTACATTTGTCAGTAAAGTATTAAATGCACAGAATGCCGGGGCAATTGCAGTTATAATTGTAAATAATATAGATGGTGATGAGGTTTTAAATATGGGCCCTGGTAATAATCCGTTCGTTACATCAATTCCTGCTGTTTTTGTTTCATATAATACAGGTGTAGCATTAAAAGCTGCGCTGCAAAATAGCCTGGTAAATGTTAGTTTATCCGATCCGAATATAGTAGTGGATGATAATTGCGGCGATCAGGTTGTAGTTACTTATGCCCGATTTGGATTAGACGGAGTTTGTGAAAATAGTTATACATTATTTGATGTATGGACTGCTACGGATGCTGTTGGAAATATCACTGAAGCAATGCAGACAATTGATGTGTCTGATAATACAGCTCCTGAACTTACTGGTGTTCCTGGAGATGAAACTGTAGGATCTACAAATGTGCCTGATCCCGCAGAAGTATTTGCAAATGATAATTGCGATCCCTCCCCAAAGGTAGAATTAATAGAAACTATTATTCCGGGTGACTGTGCTGAAAACTTCACTTTGATTAGAGAATGGACTGCTGCAGATGCATGCGGAAATTCCAGTTCTCTAAGTCAGATAATTACGGTGGTGGATGATGTACCTCCAACAATTATTGTACCTGCAGAGATAGCTTTGGAGTGTTCCGATAATGATCCGACAGCTATTCAACGATTAACTGTAAATAGCCCGGCAGAAATTGCTGGCGAATATAATACTGGATTTGCACTTTTTGGTCCGCAACTGACCTCGTCAGCTATAATTGGTGAAGTTCAAATGGCAGATGATGGTATAGTGGAAACAACGAATGCATGTGAAACTCTTTTGGCAGATCTTTCCGGAAAAATAGCATTAATTGATAGGGGAGCATGTAATTTTACAACGAAAATATACAGGGCTCAGGATGCTGGAGCAATAGCTGTTATAATTGTTAATAACACTGGTACTGATGAAGTACTGAATATGAATGCCGGAGATGATCCATCGGGCATTATAATACCTGCAGTGTTCGTATCAAATAACACTGGTATGGCATTAAAAAATGCTTTAATTAATGGAACAGTTAATGTGAGTTTATCTGATCCGCGAATTATCGTAGATGATAATTGCGGAGTACCTCTTTTTGTTAGCTATGAGCGTTTTGGATTTGATGGAGATTGTGATAACAGTTATACATTATTCGATGTCTGGACTGTAACAGATGCGGGAGGAAATGTTGCTCAGGCAACACAGGTAATTAACGTTTCGGATAATACCGCACCTATAATATCTGGCTGCCCGGTTACAGATATTGATATTCCGTATACGGATGCAGGGCAATGTTATTACACAACTTTGGGCAATGAGTTTGACATTATTGCTGAGGACAATTGCTCAAAAGATGTTGAATTAACCTATGAATTATCAGGGGCAACTACCGGGATCGGTTCTACATCAATTTCAGGGATTCAGTTTAATTATGGATCAACAACGATAGTCTGGACTGCTACTGATAATTGCGGAAATTCATCAACTTGTACATTTGTTGTTAATATAAACAATGTTAAAGCTGTTACTTCGGTTATAGTTAATCCAATATCACAGCAATACAGTGATATTGTGGAATTTGAAGCGACAATTGAACCATGGGATTGTCTGGTTTCAGGTCAGCCCGGAGATGTCGTATTCTATGTGGGTACACAGGCATTGGGATTACCAGTTGCCATTGGTTCGGATGGTAAGGCAACGGCTTCTTATTCTTTGACAGAAATTCCTGCTTATCCTTCGAACAATCAAATGTCACCAGGAGTAAAAACGGTTACTGCCGAATTTAAAAATACCGATCCTGCTTATTCAATTTCGGATGCAACAACCGATTTGACAATTATTCAGGAAGATGTCAATGTTGAATACTCCGGTGTTGAATTCCAGACAACCAGAGGTTCCAATTCATCGGAAGCAACTGTTGAATTAAGGGCAATATTGCAGTCAATACCCGATGGTGTCGGGTTGGGCGGAGATATCCGCAATGCCTGTGTTTCTATTGAAATAAACGGTAATGTTGTAGCAAGTGGTTTGATTCCTGCGTTAATTAATCCGTCAGATTTAACTACTGGAGTTGTTATTTTGCCATGGAATTTCAATATCGGAAGTGCCGATTATGAATCCTTCGACGTGAAAGTGATTGCCAATTGTTACTTTGTTGGAGATGAACAAACTGTTGTAACGGTTTACAAACCTGGTGGTGATTTTATTACCGGTGGAGGACACATCAAACCAACATTGTCGGCAGGCAAATATGCTTCGAGCCCAGGTTTAAAAACCAATTTTGGATTCCATGTGAAATTCAATAAAAAGGGTAAAAATCTGATTGGGGGAATGAATATTTTATTCCGTCAGCAGGTAGGCGATGAAATTCAGTTGTTCCAGATTAAGACCAATTCCATGTCTTCATTGGGAATTAACATTGCAAATCCAAACGAAAAAGTTAGCGAATTCGTGTCAAAAGCAAACCTGAGGAATTTAACCACCGGTGAGGGTTTGGGAGGTAATCTTACCTTGCAGGTAAAAATTATCGACCGTGGAGAACCTGGTTCAAATGACGAGATTGCTATAACACTTTGGGATGGAAGCAAACTACTGTATTCCAGCGAATGGACAGGCTTAAAAACCGATTTACAATATCTTGCAGGTGGAAATATTGTGGTTCATGCCGGAATTAGCCTGAAAGATGCTGAAATTACTACAGGTATTACTCAGGAGATAAATCAATTTGATGTTGATATGTACCCGAACCCAACACGGGGAGAAGTGACATTGAAAATCAATTCTTCCGAAATAATGGATTCAGAGGTAATTGTGCGGAGCATAACCGGAAGCGAAGTATTCAGAAGAACCTACAAAGCTGCAGCGTTGATTAAAATTAATCTGTCAGAATATGTAAGTGGAATATATGTGGTTACGCTTCAAACAGGAGATCAGTCAATTGTTAAAAAGTTAATTCTG
The DNA here is from genome assembly GCA_964559565.1 of uncultured Ignavibacteriaceae bacterium. Taxonomy (GTDB): domain Bacteria; phylum Bacteroidota; class Ignavibacteria; order Ignavibacteriales; family Ignavibacteriaceae; genus IGN2. The sequence goes on from CAZLJI010000235.1 coordinate 4,626, forward strand.
GATAGGAAATAATCAATTACTGGTTAATGTGTCGTCCTAAAAAAGTGATACAGATTTAATATTACAAAAATAAAAGATTTA
>CAZLJI010000236.1:0-4701 GCA_964559565.1 uncultured Ignavibacteriaceae bacterium
TAATATCTTTCATTGCACTGGTTATTTCATTCTTTATTGATGTTGCCAGCGTTCCAATTCTCGGCGAAGTAACTTTCGACCTTGCCCGCTCATTATTCCCGGGATGGCAGCCTCCTGTTGAAACATTTGAACCCTACAGCTTCTGGTGGTTACCTGTTGCCGTTTATGCACTGTTTATTTTTATCGCCTTCATGGCTTACAATAGATTAAAACTGGAAATAATCAGAACACCTGCCACCGAGACAATTGACAGAGTAATTGAATCTTCTACAAGTGTAATTGATTCGATTTCAACTGCACTTCCACTTATAGGTGCAGCAATTCTACTGGTCAGTATTAAACTTGGCGAGGAAGTATTTCTTGGGATATCAGTTCCATTTGAAATTAAAGCTTTGATAATACTTGCAATCGGAAAATTATTTCAACCAGTTCTGGATCAGCTTGGAGTTGATTTTCAAAATGTGGTTAACCACGTTAAAGATATTCGTGACAAATACTTTTCAAGAATTCAAATTGAAAGTTCAAAGAGTTTAATCAAGCAGTTTAATCAGTCAGGTCTCGGCGGTGGTGCTGCAGTTTCACTTCAGGATGCTGAAAAATATAAAACCATTGTAAACGAATCTGCAAGGCTGAGTGAAATAATCCACAAGAACTTTACAGCTGTAAGCGCAATGATGGAAAAAGTCAATTCGGTTCAACAAATAAGCACAGATAAAATTCAGCAATTAAATACACTTGCAAATTCTATAACCCAGGCATCATCATCACTAACTGATGAAAGAACACTTGTCGGTTTGAAACACCTCGAAGCAATTGTAAAAAAGTAAAGGTGATAAGATGATTAGAAGGGAACGTGACAGCAAATTTGTTATTTACCAAGTACTATACATCTTCGTCATTACGGTACTTGCGCTAAAGGGGGCTAATCTGGATCTGCGAAGAGTCGCTCTTGAAGATGAGACAGTTCAAGTTAGTGTGCGTGATTCACTTATGTCAGTACTGGATTCTTTATACGCTCTGGGTATAGACTTTTCTATTAAAATTGATCCCAATGTGTTAGTTGAAAATGAAGATATGAGGAAGCAGCTCGCAGAGATGAACAGAAAACTTGAGGCTGTTAAGGATTATGTCCCTCCTCCAAAAGAAGAGGATAAACCTAAAGATCTTCCAAAAGAAGAACAGCTTAAAATGCAGCTTCCGATCTCACTAAAGCAAACATTTATACAACACACATGGAATATTGCTAAAAACAGCGGGACAGTGCCGACGACCATACTTGACCCGCGAGATCGCAAATCGTTAGTAGTTATTCCTCCGGGACAGGAAATTAAGTTTGATTTGACTGATCAGAATGAAGTGATAGTAGCATTTGGAAGTCAGGAAGAGCGTGTAAAAGTCATCCCTAATAAACCTCCTGAAATAAAAATTGAGCGAGTGACCACCAAAATGAACAGCCGAACTATTTATGTTCAGGAGTTACAGCGAATTACTGCATTCACAGTTACAGTTATTGATAACAGACCTGAGCAGCTAAAAATAAGTTACAGTGGACCGATCTCTGTAACTGGCCCACAAAAAGATGCAAATGGAAATTCAGTCTATAATGTTTCATTAAAACTGGCAGCTAACGAAAACCAGTTTGATGATTGGACAGATAAAAATGAAAGTTTGAGGGAGTCTGACGGCAGATATAAAGCTAACTTCTTCTTTACAGTAGTTGATGAAAGAACCAAAGACAGAGTTCAGGTGGGTGACTCATTCTTTTTCACAGATTTTGCTAAATAAATATCGGATATACTAAAATGAAACTCATTCACCTTATTTTCTTATCATTAATTATTTCCACGTCTGCAGTTTCACCACTTTTTGCACAAGACGAGGAAGAACAGATAAATTATTTCCAGATGGAGCCATTGGATGATAGCCTATTTATCTTCATTCAACAAGCTCTTTTTATAGAACCTCCAGATCCCAAAGCTGAAATAATTGCGGATCTCAGAGATGCAAATAATCAAACCATTTCAATCAAAGGAGCGCTTTATCCATTTCTTGCACTTCCACCGGATATCAGAGCACGGGTAATCACTTTTCCATTCAAAATTAATCTTGAGGAAGACATACATTACGGAAGTGTATTCTCCAGAGTAATTGAAAAGATTAAAATTAATAAAGTCCTTGATCCACCAACTAAGCAGCAAATTTCATCAACGATGGGATACATCAATCCATTCTTTGAATTGTTCGGCGGTGAAAGACTTGGAATACCAATAAAGAAAGATTTAGGTCTTTCATTTGGTGTCCTGACAAAATATGAGGGCCCTCTCAACACAAACTTTTTAGAGGCAAATTTTCATATACTTGGAGTATATGGCGGTGCCTACACAAATGTTGATGCATTGATTACATCATTTACAGATAATAACCATAACAATCTTATTTTTACAAGCGGCTATCAGATAGGATATGTATTTCCGTTTGGTAACTTTTTCGAGATCAGCTATTTAGCTTCAGTTGATGATTTTACCGAAAGTCAGGTAGCGCAATATCTTAATCCTGGAAGAGGAACTGTTGTATTTAATGAAGATGGATCTGTAAAATATCAGGCTTGGCTTGTTGACGATTCATTCCTGAACTGGGAATTCAGATATCCAGTTAAGCTGCTTGGGGCAACAAAAGGCAGAGTGTATGCAGGAAAATTTTTAAATGAATGGCACTTTGGATTCGACTTCCGCGAAATGTCATTAGCAGGAAGCACTTTCGATTTCCTATTTGATGCAATGACAAGTAGTGAACACAGAAATCCGCAATATGTAATGACACTTACAATTCAGAAAATTGCTGAAAGCTGGGCATTCAGTGCCTTTTCTCTAGGTCCATCTCTCATTATGTCAAGATTAGAAGATGGTAGTTTTGGCGTTTACAAGATTTTTGTGAATATGAGATTCAAAATGGGATCATCACTGTAAAAAATCTGTTTACTTCTTTTTGTTTACCCCGGGCTTAGCTTCCGGGGTTTTTTATTTTATGCACTTCACAATAATATTTCTCACACTTTCTTCGTTAATTTAGAAATATGAAAAATCAAATCATTCTTTGGCTAAGCAGTTTAATAATTGTGTTTCTGATCGGTTATGTTAAAAACGTGACGAGCAACGACTATCCAATTACCGGGACATTTGGAATAGAAGGCAAAAAAGTTTCGTACAAACTTGATAAATTATCTTTTGATAAGACATCATATAAAAATATTATTATAAGTGACATTGAAGGAGTCGAGGGAAAATTAGTCTGGATAAAGAATCAAGTGAAATATGAAACTGAATTCCAGAAAATTGAAAGAGGACTATATGGTGAAATTCCTAAACTTGAGCCTGGTCAGCAAATCAAGTATAAAATTATTCTAACGTACGTTGATAAGAAATTTGAAATTCCTGAAAAAGATTTTGTGACCTTAACTTTTTGGGGTAATGTCCCCTCCCCTGTTAATATTATTAATTTTATTTTATTGTACGGGGGATTATTGATGTCCATCAGATGTGTACTTGAACTCTTTAATAAAAATAAGAACTTGAAGAAGTATATAGTAATCGTTTGTGCTCTATTTATCTTGTTAACCATACTTATTTATCCATTATATAATACCTACAAACTTGGTGCAATCAATAATTACATTCCAAACGTAATAGAGCTCATTGAACCGTTGTTTCTGTTGATTATGTCTCTGTGGTTTGTTGGGGCAGTTCTTGTTTTTAACAATAAATATACGAATACGGTTATTGTTATTATTACATCCGCAACAATTCTGCTTTACTTTTTATCTTAGTTAGTAATCTGTTCAATTATTTAATACTGAAATAATCGCAGAGTGAATATCTGGCGACGATGCAACTGCACTCTTCCCTGTTACCGGATCGTTCCCCTGATAATCAGTAATGATTCCACCAGCACCTTTTATGATTGGGATTATGGGGAGTAAATCCCAGGGGGACATTATTGGATCAATCATTATATCAGCATATCCGGTTGCAAGAAGATAGTAACCATAACAATCACCCCAGTTTCTGTAGAGTTTTACTTTATTAATTAACCTATTAAATTTTTTAATGTCTTGATATTTTTCAATGTTCAGATGATCGGTGGTCAGCAGGACTGCTTTATTTAATTCTTTGCAATTTCTTACGAAAGTTTTTTCTCCATTAATCCTGGTTTCCTGATTATCACCTATAAGAAAATCATTAAGGATAGGATGGTTATATACTCCGATAGTTGGTTCACCATTTTTAAGAAGTCCAATTAAAGTTCCAAAACTAAAAGCACCGCAAATAAAACTTTTAGTGCCGTCAATTGGATCCAATATCCACGTGTACTCTGCATCTTCATTTATGATGCCATACTCTTCCCCAACGATTCCATCATCCGGAAATTGTTTCATTATCAATTCCCTCATCACCTCTTCAGCTTTTCGATCAGCAATCGTAACTGGTGAATCATCCAACTTCGAGTCAACAGAAATTACTGTTCTGAAATATTCTTTTATAACATCAGCACTTGCTTTAGCAAGCACTTTGCAGAAATTCTTGTATTCAGTTAGCTCATTCATGTTACAATCGAATTTAATTTAATATGATGGGAAAATTAAGGAAAATAACTTTGTGTGAAGGGGGAACAATTCCTATATTTACAGCCCAAAATAAAGATAAT
>CAZLJI010000237.1:0-4693 GCA_964559565.1 uncultured Ignavibacteriaceae bacterium
AGGGGCGCTTATTGGAGGTCTGGCATCTTCTGTACTTACTGTACTTTTTTCTGTAATAAAAGATGAAATCTTAGAATATCTTTCAAAAGAAAACATTGGAGATGATAAACAAAACGCCTTGGAAAAGCTTGTTGAAGTTTTTCGCGCTTTGCTGAAGGCTGATGTTTCTGTTAAAACTACAACCTCGGACAATAAAACAATCATCACACTACTCATTGCTGAAATTCTTCAATAATTACGGCTTAATCCTTCAATAAAATATTCTTTTTGGGTAATTTGTAACCGGTTCTTGAAACAAATTTCAACTAACACAGGTATAAAAACAGCTTAATGGATATAAAGCTCCGTGAACTTTCGGATGAAGAGCTGATTCTTGAGTTCCAGAAGAACAACACGGAAGATGCCTTCAATATTCTGGTTCAGAGATATAAAAATCCGTTAACTAATTTTGTTTTCAGATTTTTAGGTGATTATGCAAGCTGTGCAGATGTTGTTCAGGAAACGATGATAAAGGTTTACAGGTATAAAGATACGTACAACTCAGTGGCAAAATTCTCAACCTGGATTTATACAATTGCAGGAAATCTTGCACGGACAGAATACAGGCGGCAGAGAAGACAAAATATATTTTCAATCAGCGATTACGGTGAAGGACATAGAACTTATGATTTACCTGATGAAAGCTCCAGACCGGATGTTATTACGGACAGCGGTATTAAAGATGAGATAATTCAAAAAGCATTATTGAAAGTAAAAGAAACATATAGAGAAGCAGTTATTCTCCGGGATATTCAGGGAATGAGTTATGAAGAAATTTCTGAAATACTAGGAGTTAATGAAGGAACAGTAAAATCAAGAATAAACAGAGGAAGAGCACAATTACAGGAATTGTTAAAAGGTATTTATAAGGAATGAGCGATAAAATGGAAAACGATGAAAAAAAATATGAAGATGTGATAAAGGCATTAAAAGGCTTGCAGGAGGTGAAAGCTCCGGCAAATTTCGAAGCGGATCTTCAACGGAGAATTAAACAGGGAAAATTTTCTAAAGAAGAAAAGAAAAGCTTCTGGGAAAATATTTTTGTCCCGGCAAGATTAATTCCTTCACTGGGATTAGTAGCTGTTGCTGTGGTAATGTTTTTTGTGGTTGATACAAATTCAGAGGAAATGGATAATCCTTTTCTTATTGAACCAAGAGTTCGCGAAGATGTTTTTGCCGTTACTGAATTTGAGGAAGTTGAAAAAAAGCAGGATGAATTAGCAAAACAAAAATCTATCAAGAAAGAAGAACCTGCTGTTGAGATGAAAACTAATGAAGGTCAGTTAAAATCTTCAGAAGATAAATTTGTGACAGGCAGGGAGAAAGGTGTTGAAATATTGACAGATGATAAAGATATGGCAAGAGAAGAAAGCTTTTCGACGGATAATTTAGCTGTTGCTGATTCATTGGTTACGAATGTCACTGAAAGTCCTCAACCAACAACGATTCCTGTAGAAGTAAATGCTGAAATGGTAACCGGGCAGGCAATTACTAAAGAAGAACTAAATTTCAGACAGGTCCAATTAACTGAAGAAGAACAAAAAAATGTTAATGAATTGAAAATGCAAGTTCAATCTGCTAATAAGACCAATAAAACTCAAAAATAACTCTGATTTCAGCTTCTTGCGGGTAATTTCGTCCAAAATTCTTGACCAAAACATTCTTTTTATTTCCTTGTAATATTTCTATATTTAGCCCTCAAATTTGAAGAAAATGTTTAAAAATTAAGGATTTACAGATGAAAAAAGGCATTCATCCGGAATATAGAGCAGTAGTTTTTCAGGATACATCGTGTGACTTTGCTATTCTTACAAGATCGACGATAAAATCTTCTGAGAGCATAAAATGGACCGATGGAAATACTTATCCTCTTATAAAATTAGAGATATCAAGTGGTTCTCATCCCTACTTTACCGGCAAACAAAAACTTCTGGATACAGCAGGACGTGTTGAGAAATTCCAGAAAAAATATTCAGGGAAGAAAACAAGCAAAAATTAATTGAAATATTAATGGTCTTTGAGAAAGCCAGTATATCTGGCTTTTTCTATTTTTTTAGGTGATGAATCTGAACTATTTAAGTTAACGCCGGGTTGAAATAATAAACAATAGTGTATAAATGAATAAAAGAATAAAGCCGATAATTATTAGTGTGACAATACTTGTTGTTCTTCTATTAATCTTTTTGCCTAAAATACTTTCATCTGGCGATAGTGGTCAGGCAATGCAAAATCCCGGAAAAATGGACGTTAAAGTGCCTGTTACTGCTCAGATAGTATCTTATGAAAGGCTTACTAATAGTGTTTTCACAACCGGAAGCATTCTTGCTAATGAAGAAGTTGAGTTAAGAAGTGAAATATCAGGCAAGATTGTGGAAATTTTATTTAGAGAGGGTGCTTTTGTCAGTAAAGGCGATCTGCTAGTAAAGATAAATGATTCTGATCTGCAGGCAGAACTTAGAAAGGCAGCATCAAAAGTTAAACTTGTTGAAGAGAGAGAAGCAAGACAGAGACAGCTTGCTGAGAATCAAATGATTAGTCAGGAAGACTATGAAAGCACATTAAATGATCTCGAAGCAAGTAAAGCCGAATATGACCTTATAAAAGCAAAGATTGATAAGACTGAGATAAGAGCACCATTCAGCGGAGTAATTGGTTTGCGTGAAGTTAGTGAGGGAAGTTTTGTCACAACTTCAAATATTATTGCACGACTTCAGAGCCTGTCAAATTTGAAAGTTGATTTTGCGATTCCTCAGAAGTATGCGGCACAGGTAAAAATTGGTGACGAGCTTGGTTTCCAGTTGAGTGGAAGTGCTATTCGTTATAAAGCAAAAATATATGCAATCGAACCAAAGATTGATCCATCTACCAGAACATTAAAACTTCGTGCTATTTGCACAGAGACTTACAAGGGGCTATTTCCTGGTGCATTCGCAAATGTGGAGTTTAATCTTAAAGAAACTGAAGAAGCCATTCTTATCACAACTGTAGCTATTGTTCCGGAGCTTAAGGGACAATTAGTATATTTATATAAAGGCGGCGTTGCAAGTCCTCAAAAAGTTGAATTAGGGTTAAGAGAGGAAAAGAGAGTGCAGATTATTTCTGGATTAGCTAAGGGTGATACTTTAATAACTTCGGGAATTTTGCAGATCAGACCCGGTGCTAAAGTTAAAATAACAGATTTCAAGTAAGAAAAATCTATGAGTTTATCCTCAACAAGTATCCGGAGACCTGTTCTTTCGATAGTAATGTCTATCGTTATATTAGTGTTCGGCATTATCGGATATACATATCTTGGAGTAAGAGAGTTTCCATCGGTAGACCCACCGATTATTACTGTTTCGACAAATTATATTGGTGCAAATGCCGATGTTATTGAGAGTCAGATAACTGAGCCGCTGGAAGAATCAATTAATGGAATCGCTGGAATAAGAACTCTGACTTCCGTAAGCAGAGACGGAAGAAGTACAATTACCGTTGAGTTTGATATTGATATTGATCTAGAAGCTGCTGCTAATGATGTGCGGGATCGTGTATCGCGTGCCCAGTTTAATCTTCCTCCTGATATAGATATTCCTATTGTAGCAAAAGCTGATGCTGATGCTTTCCCAATCGTCTTCTGTGGTGTGCAGAGTAATACCAGAAATTTACTTCAACTTTCCGAATTGGCAAACAATGTTTTCAAAGAAAGATTTCAAACTATCCCCGGAGTAAGCAGTGTTCAAATCTGGGGAGAAAAGAAATATTCAATGCGTTTGTGGCTTGAGCCTGAAAGGCTTGCTGCATTTGGTCTCTCTGCTGTAGATGTCCGCAATGCTTTGAATAGAGAAAACATCGAGCTTCCTTCCGGAAGAATTGAAGGCGATAACACCGAACTTTCAATTAGAACGGTCGGGAGACTTTCTACCGAGGATGAATTTAATGATTTAATTATTAAAGAAGATGCAGGGGGCATTGTTCGTTTAAGAGATTTGGGCAATGCTCAACTTGGAGCAGAAAATGAAAGAACGATTTTAAAATGGAATGGTATTCCGATGGTTGGTGTGGTACTCGTTGCTCAGGCCGGTGCAAACAACATTGCTATAACCGATGAATTTTACAAAAGACTTGAGCAATTGAAGAAAACTCTTCCGTCAGATATAACTACGCTGATTGGTTTTGACGTAACAACATACATTAAAGAATCAATAACAGAAGTTGAGCAGACAATTATCGTTGCTTTTGCTCTGGTCATCTTAATAATATTTTTATTTCTTCGTGATTGGCGTACCACAGTAATTCCAATCATCGCAATACCGATTTCGCTCATCGGGGCTTTCTTTGTAATGTATCTTGCAGATTTCACTATCAACGTTTTAACACTTCTTGGAATTGTTCTTGCGATTGGTATAGTGGTTGACGATGCGATAATTGTACTGGAAAACATCTATGTAAAGATTGAATCCAAAATGGAACCAATGGAAGCTGCCAGAAAAGGTGCCGCAGAAATTTTCTTTGCAGTTATTTCAACTACAGTTGCACTTGCTTCAGTCTTTATGCCTGTAATCTTTCTTCAGGGATTAACGGGAAGGCTTTTCAGGGAATTCGGAATTGTAATTGCAGGTAGTGTTATCATCTCATCTTTTGTAGCTTTAACATTAACTCCTATGCTAAGCTC
>CAZLJI010000238.1:0-4691 GCA_964559565.1 uncultured Ignavibacteriaceae bacterium
TGGATTTTAATGCAGTTTCTATGGCGATTATACGACTGACTGTTGGCTTTCTTGCAGCGCTCATATTAATTTTTCTTCTTGCAAGATTTTTACCAAAATCAAACTTCTTTAAGAAATTTATTTTATCAGAAGAGGAGAAAGCAATTGAAGGATATACATCTCGAACGAATTTTTCCGAACTTCTTGGAGTTGAAGGAATTGCTTTAACAACTTTGCGTCCTGCCGGTACTGCTGAGATAAATGGAAAGCGTATTGATGTTGTTACTGATTCAGAATACATCGAACACGGAAAACTAATCGTTGTTACTCAGGTTGATGGAATGAGGGTAGTGGTGAGGGAGAAAAAGTAGAATCAGTTTAATTCTATTGTACTAGTTATACATTTATTCTGCTTTCTAATACGATTTTATTAGTATCAAGGTAGACCTCTTGCAACTTTGAAGTTTTCTTAAGAAATTCCGTTTGAGTTAAATAAATATTTACTCCAATGAGGGATCCAACCAGATATTGTATTTTGTTCTCCTTGATCGCTTTATTTGTGTCTCGCCAGACATTTCCAAGAATATATTTTAAAAAAATAAAGAAAAAATTAAATCAGCTTCTCTTAATTTCTTTACTTTCTATTTTTATTATGCCATTAAAGTTATTTGCACAGGAAGTAACTGGAAAAATTGAGGGACGTATTGTTGATGAAAATGGTTCTGCAATTTCCGGTGTGCTGGTTAATGTAAGCTCATCGAATTTGCAGGGAACCCGAACCACTGAAACCAACACAGATGGTTTATTTACATTAATACTACTTCCACCTGGTTTTTACACACTAAAATTTTCTCACATCTCTTATAAACCAGTTACAATAGATAACATTCAAGTTAGATTAGGAAGAACTTCCGAGATTGGTGATTTAGTAATGACTGAAAATCCATATGTGCTTGAAGAAGTTTTAATAAGAGATAGCAGAAATCTGATTGATCCGAATTCCACAGTAACTGGAGGCAATTTTACTAAAGAAGAAATTGATCCTTTACCTCTTCAAAGAAATTATCAATATATCCCTTTACTTTTACCCCAGATAAATCCGAGCTATTACGGAGATAGATTTAGCAGTGCTGGCGCAACGGGAATTGAGAACAGATATTTAATCGATGGAGTAGATGTGACTGATCCGATATGGTTTAGTAAAGGTATAAGCTTACCATATAATTTTGTAAAAGACGTTGAAGTTTTAAGAGGTGGTTATGAAGCACAATACCGCAGTGCTTTAGGAAATGTTGTTAATGTAATTACTCCTTCAGGTGGTGATAAAATATCAGGACAGGTTTTTGGATTTTATACAGGCAGCAGGTTTACGGCTAACTCGAATTCAATTCCCGGTGAAGAACCAAATGAGGGCGACTTTTCTTTATACGATTTTGGATTAAGCATTGGCGGACCACTTGTTAAAGAAACACTCTGGTTGAATCTGGCGTACAATCCAAACTTTCAGACTGAAGAAATGATGATTCCGGGAATTGGAAATCGAGATGACAGAATAATTTCTCACCAGACTGCCGGTAAATTATCCTGGCATCTTTCCAACAAAACACAATTAATTTTCAATATTACGGGAGATTTTTATTATGAGAATAAAGTGTGGGTTTCAGTTCCGTCAGGTATAGATACTTATCTGAATCCGGATCCTGCTTTAATTGAATTTAAATGGACACATTATTCACCCTCAATGAGAGCAGTACATTCTTTTTCAGATAAATTTTTTATTGAAGGATCATTTTCAAAATACCAGACAAATTATTCCCAACAACCCGCCACTGAAATTGGAAAAGAGCCTTCCTTCTATAATTATGAAAATGGGACGGTTTCCGGAGGACTTGACAATAGTTATGATATTTTTGCGGTTAGATATAACATTAGTTTAAAATCTACATTTTTACTGAATGAGCATATCATCAAAGGCGGGATTGAATACTTAGATAATTCGTATAATATTAAAAGATTATTTCATATAGTAGAAAAGTTTTCCGATTCACTTTACTATTATTATTTAGTCGACGTAGACGGAAATGTTGGAAATAGAATCCCATCAGTATTCATCCAGGATTCATGGAGGATAAATAAAAGTTGGCACATTAATGCTGGTTTGCGTTGGGATGGACAATATATTATTGGCTCAGATGGAAAAGTAGCACAAAAAATAATTGGTCAATATCAACCCCGTTTGGGAATAATATTTACTCCTGATCGAAACAGCGAACAAAAGATTTTTGTATCATATTCCCGCTTTTACCAGGAACTGTCACAATACGGTTTACCCTATTATTATTTGAAAGATGTTGAAACATCCTATAACAGCTACAATCACGATCCCAGACAGGATCCAACCGGAGCAGATACACTATGGATGCTTTCCGGACAAATACAAGAGGAGATTTCTGGATTTAGAGGGCAATACACGGATGAATTTTGTTTGGGTTATGAAAGACTTATTCTAAATGATTATAAGTTTAGTGTTCAGGGAATTTACAGGAAGCTGGGCGAAGGAATTGAAGACGCTCTTTCTAACGAACGTCAGAAGTTTGTTTTAGGAAATCCAGGTAGATCGCCACTTTCTGAGTATCCCGAATTGACACGAGATTATTTGGCATTTGAAATTGTATTTCAAAAAGTATCAAACGATCCGTTCAATTTTTCAGTATCATATGTTCTTTCCAGAACCTACGGTAATTACCAGGGTTTGTTCGAAACAGAAAGTGGAATACCTGGTGCAAATGTTACTGGTGCATTTGAATATCCTGAAACAACAATAGACGCAACCGGATTATTGCCTTACGACCGTACTCATACATTTAAATTTTATAGTTCATATCGATTTGATTTTGATTTAAGCATGGGCATCTTCTTTACATGGATGAGCGGAACACCATTAAATGAATTCGGAACCGGATCGCTTGGCTGGGGACGAATTTTTCTGCAGCCGAGGGGAACTGCAGGAAGGACTTCTTCAATATGGGATCTTAATTTTAGATTAGCTTATATGCTTCCTCAGCTAATATCCTTTGATTATCAGGCTCGATTCATTTTGGATTTATTTGGACAAGCTGTTAATTATGACCAGCTACATTACTTGAATGCTGATGCAAATGGAAATCAAATTGATCCCAATCCAACTTATGGATTACCAACATCATTTCAGCCGCCAATGTCTCTTCGATTTGGATTGGAGGTTAATTTTTAAACAAGCCTGGTTTGAATTTTATGTTATTATTTATAAGTAATATTAGAGTAATTAATAAATTAGTTTGATAAATGAGATTTTTAATCACTCAACTTTTTTTGCTCTTCGCGATAAACATTATTTTGTGTCAAACAAGCGTTGCACAATCTTCTGTACCAATCCAAACAAAAACTGCTTTACCATTACCCCCTTTATCACTTGATGAAATCACAGTTAAAGACGGTTTACCTGAGAATAGTGGCCAAAGTATTATTCAGGATTATCTTGGTTACTTATGGATAGCTACACAAAGGGGTTTGGTAAGATATGATGGCTATTCAATGAAAATATTTGCACTTAAAAAAGACAGGGGCAACAGTTTAAGTACTTCTGATCTATTAATTTATGAAGATAAGAGGAATATTCTGTGGATTGCATCATTAGCCGGATTAAATAAATTTAATCGCGAGAATGAGACATTCAAATTATATAACTCTATACAGGATGACCCAAAGACGATTAACAGCAACCTTGTCCGCTCATTTTGTGAAGATAAAGAGGGTAGATTCTGGGTAGGTACACAAATTGGGTTAAATCTGTTTGACAGGGATAATGAAATATTTACTCGATTCTACTTCAGGAATCAAGAAAAAAGTAACAACTCCCCAATTATTGATCAGAATTATCTGTGTGTAAACTGCATAATTGAAGATCCTTCATCCGGAAATCTTTTTATCGGTACCGAGCAAAACGGATTATGGTTATTCAATGTAAAAGAAAAAACCTTTTCTAAATACAGTCCTGATAATCTTGATAAAAATATTGACAGGGTACAATCCTTTTATAAAGGCAGAGACGGGAAAATATGGATGGCTTCTACTCATACTTTATCCTGCTTTGACCCTGTGAAAAAATCATTTCGATTTTATATTGACTTTTCTACTATAGGAGATGAACAGAATATTGAATTCAAAAACCCTGTAGGAAGTGTAATTGAAGATAGAGATGGATTAATCTGGTGTGGCTTTTTTAAAGGCGAACAAGGCGTTTTCTGTCTTGATCCCATTAGTGGCAACTTAAGACAGTATGATTTATTTCCAAGTAAACCAAAACGGGCGCGTTATAATAAAATATTATCATTATATGAAGATAAAACAGGTATTATCTGGATAGGTACCTGGAGTTCAGGAGTACTTAAATTTGATAAGCAAAAAGGACAATTTCATTTACTAACTTCTAATCCAAATTTTACAACTAGTAGTCTTGGCTCTCCTCTTGTTTATTCAGGATTTTATGATCCCATGGGTTTTATCTGGTTTTGTACTCAAAAGTCATTAGACAAATATGATATAAAGAATAAAACCTATAAACATTATCTGCAAAATGAAGAATGCATCACAAAATATTTTTATACGGCTATACAGGATAAAGATGGCTATCTTTGGATCGGTACAGCAAGATGTGGTCTAATAAGGTTTGA
>CAZLJI010000239.1:0-4665 GCA_964559565.1 uncultured Ignavibacteriaceae bacterium
AAAAAGTTGTAGTTGTTGATATCAACAGAGAAAAATTAGTGAAGATACAGGTTGATATGATTTATAGAAGCCAGGTTGAATTACCAGAAGATTATGCTCTTTTCCAGAATTATCCAAACCCATTTAATCCGAGCACTTTAATTGAGTTTACATTACCAGAAGATGTTTCAAACGCAAGACTTTCAATTTATAACGCATTAGGTGAAAAAGTTGCTGAGTTAGTAAATTCATCATTACAAGCTGGATACCATAAGTATCAATGGAATGCAAAAGATTTTGCGACTGGAATGTATATTTATGAATTGAGGACAGATAATTTTATATCAGTTAAAAAGATGGTACTGGTTAAATAAACTTGAAGAAGAATATCTCTGAAAACCCCTATCAACAAAGGTTGCTTAGGGGTTTTTAATTTTATTCGAAGATGAATACGGTTATTTAATTTGGAGCTAAATAATCTGTAAGTTTTAGAAATCAATTTTAAAAATTAGAATTCTATATTTATTGAATATTGGAGAAATAAGATGATTAAGATTTACTTGTCATTGTTTTGGTTGTGCATTATTCTAACAGCGTTTGCACAGACACCGATTAATAAAATTTCACAAGCTCTTGAAACAAAAATAAGTGATGTATCTTCTACCGATGAAATTTTAGTCTGGGTTTATTTTACTGATAAAGGAGAGAATGCATATTTTTATTTCAATAATCCACTATCAGTAGTTAGCGAGAAATCAATCAGGAGAAGGGAAAAAGTACTTGGTACTTCTGGTTTGTTGACTACAAAAGATTTTCCCATAAACTCAGACTATATTGCTCAGGTGAAATCAAAAGGATTAAAAGTAAAGTGGCCATCGAAATGGCTAAATGCAGTCAGCGGTAAGGCGACTAAAGCTCAAATATCTCAGATTGCTGTTTTACCCTTTGTAAAAAAACTCGATATCGTTTACAAGTTAAAAAGCGGCAACCTACCTGAACCAGATGAAATCAACTCGACACAAAAACTTAATTTAGTTCAACAACCCGATGGTATTAACAGTTATAATTATGGAAGTTCATACGCACAACTCCAACAAATTAATGTCCCCGCAGCTCATGATTCAGGATTCACTGGACAGGGAGTTACTATTTGTGTTATGGATGCTGGATTCAACCGGCTAAGTCATGATGCTTTTCTTTCTATGAATATTATCGCAGCCTGGGATTTTGTAAATAATGATCCAAATGTTGGTGATCAGAACGATATGGGAGAGGGTTCACATGGGACACAGACACTCTCTACAATCGGTGGTTATGCACCTGGTTATTTAATTGGACCCGCTTTTAATTCTACTTATATACTGGCAAAAACTGAAAATACAGATAGTGAAACTCCAATCGAAGAAGATAACTGGATAGCTGCTATGGAGTGGGCAGATAGTATTGGAGTGGATATTACTTCAACTTCTCTTGGATATATTGGTTACGATCCACCTTACCAGAGCTATACATGGGAAGATATGGATGGAAATACAACCGTAATTACAAATGGTGCTGATTATGCAGCTTATATCGGTATTGTTGTAGTCAACTCTGCTGGTAATGAAGGCTATAACTCTTCACACAATACACTCGGTGCGCCATCAGATGGTGACAGTGTAATTGCAGCTGGAGCGGTGAATATTTCGGGGACAAGATCTTCTTTCAGCAGTGTAGGTCCAACTGTGGATGGAAGAATTAAACCTGATATTATGGCTTTAGGTTCTGGTAATATAGTTGCATCTCCATATAATGATCATAATTATACGACCGCAAGCGGAACTTCATTCAGCTGTCCTTTATCTGCAGGAGTTGCTGCACTTATTTTATGCGCTAATCCAAACCTGACACCGATGCAGGTACGAGATGCGATGAGAAATACTGGTTCAAAAAATTCTAATCCTGATAATTTATATGGCTGGGGAATTCTTAATGCTCTAAGTGCTATAAATTATTTTCCACCTCCGCCAGCAACTTTTCAGCTTTCAGTTGATATTGATAATGGTTGGAATATGGTAGCAGTCCCAGGAATGAATACAAATGGAATGGGTGTAGACAACTGGTGGGCATTCCGTGATCAAAGTGCTGATGTATTCAAATATTTTGGCGGTTATCAAATCGTAGACATTACAACTCCGGGAACAGGCTACTGGATGAAACACTCAGGAGTCAGAACTTATAATACGGGTGATGAGTGGCCAGTTGGAGGAATACAGACAGTTCAAAACGAGCCGATTCAAATTCATGCTGGTTGGAATTTAATTAGTATTTATGAATGTCCTGTTGAAGCAAGTCTCTTAACAACCACACCACCAGGAATACAACTAGGGTCTGTTTATGGATATGTTGGTGGATACATAGTTGCAAGTACTTTATACCCTGGTTATTCATATTGGCTCAAATCGGCAGCAGATGGTTGGTTATACTTACCACCCTGCAATTAATGTTGAATTTTTATTTTTACCATAAGTGTAAAAATTCTTTAGAGGTTGTTATGAATTTTAAGATAAAAACTTTTGCTCTAACACTGATCTTATTACTTATTAATGTTCAGGCTCAGAATAAATTGCTGATACCAGAGAGAATTGGTAATTCAAGTGTTCCTTCGTCTCAAGTTTCTCAAAATAACGACCCATTAGCAGTTAATGAACTTCATATACTTCCAGATTCTGGAAGGTCTGGCTTTCCAATAAAAATTTCATTCACTATAAATAATACAGATCAGTTTACTTCATTTCAGTTTGATGTTCAACTTCCCTCAGTGCTTACTTTTATTGAAGACTCGGTTTGGTTATTCAGAAAGACTAACCACCTTATCATAGCAAACCAAATAAATCAGCAAACTTTACGCATAGTAGCTTATTCACCTTCGAATCAACCATTTACTGGTAATGATGGCGAGATAGTACGAATAATGTTCAATTTAAATGGAAGCGCTGGCAGTTATAATGTTGGGTTGAGCAATGTGGTTATCTCGAATCCAATTGGAGTGAACATTCTCACTGCATATTATCCTGGTTTTATTAATATTATTTCACCGGATATTTCAGGAGAAACAAATATCGATTTTGGGGAAGTATCTGTTCTAGATTCTTTATCTTATAATTATTCATTGAGTAATACGGGTAATGATACATTATTCGTTACTGAATTCTCTTCGTCAGAAATATATTTCTGGAATGAGACAACACTTCCTCAGAATATTCTCCCGGGGGAAAGTAAAACATTCATTCTGAAGTTTCATAATATTAACAAAGGATTGTATAGTAATGTTTTTACGATCAGAAGTAACGATCCGGATGAAGACCCATTCTATCTAAATGCAACAGCACTTTCATTTGCTCCGAATTACATGCTTATCCAGAATGCAGAAGCTTTTGTGGGTGATACTGTAACTTTAAAAATTGATGTTAACAACTATGAACCATTCGTTAATTTTCAGTTGGATCTGGATTTTCCTGACAGCTTGACTTTTGTTCCTAATAGTGCTGAATTGACGAACCGTAAACAGGACCATCTTGTTTTCGAAGCACTTATATCATCGAATAAACTACGTTTATTTTCTTTTACACAAAATCAACTTCCATTTATTGGTGACTCAGGTACTGTTGTGACTATAAATTTTGTTGTAGGTAATGATACCGGTATTTTTCCATTGCATTTAAGTAATGCAATATTAGCTGATGCGAGCTCGCAAAATTTAATCAGAGGAACATTTGACGGACAAATTCGTGTAAGACCTGTCCCAACTTTTCAACTTTCGGTTAACCTGGCTAATGGCTGGAATATGGTATCAATACCGGGGAAGCATCCGTTAAATCAAAATATAAATACCTGGTGGCAATTCAGAGATTTGACAGCTGATGTTTTTAAATATTCAGGTGGATATCAATCCGTGTTGAATCTGGTTCCGGGTACAGGATATTTTTTAAAGCAGGCTGGTACCAGAACTTATAATACCGGTGATGAATGGCCAGCAAATGGAATTCAGGTTACAAAACATTATCCAATCTCAGGATTTCAAGGTTGGAATCTATTTGGCGGCTTTGAATTAATTGTTGCTACATCAGATATAACAACAGTCCCTCCGGGTTTGCAGACAGGAACTATCTATAAATACTCTGGAGGATATCATCCTTCGACTGTTTTGGAACCTGGTTATGGATACTGGATAAAGCTTACGAATCCAGGTTATATAATTCTACCCGAAGAAGTTGCAAAAAACACAATACCCAAGGAATTTTTTCCTGCAGATTGGGGAAGGATAATATTTTCCGATGCGTCTGGAATCAATTATACTCTCTACGCAGCAAGTGGTGATTTTACTTCAGCTAACTATGAGCTTCCGCCGGCACCAATGAGAAGTATGTTCGATATCAGGTTCAGCAGTGGAAGGATAGCAGAAGACATAAACAGTTCAGTGAAGTCGATAGAAATGAGTGGAGTAACATATCCATTGATAGTAAGAGTAGAAGGGATGGATATCAGATTGATGGATGAGACGGGAAAAGCGATCAATGTAAACCTGAAATCAGGAGAAGATTTAGTAATCAGTGACGCATCAGTAATGAAGCTGATGGTATCAGGCGAAATGATTCCTGCACAGTATTCACTAGAGCAGAACTATCCGAATCCATTCAACCCAAG
>CAZLJI010000240.1:0-2782 GCA_964559565.1 uncultured Ignavibacteriaceae bacterium
ACGCAGCATCGTATGCATTGAAAGTACCGACCGGTTCGGGTCCTCCTTCAAGAGTTCTAACAAACTCTCCGAAGTTCATATATGTAACACTTGCTGTAACATTACCGCTTAATTCCTCAATATAGGTTCTGAAAGTCAAGTAATCATAAAATAAATCCAAATTAAATTGTGGCAGCCAGTTACTGTGCGTTATTGTAACTTCTGTACCTGACAGAAATGCAATCCCTGCCGGGTTCCAGAATATTGCCGCTGAGTTATCAGCAAGACCAGTTCCTGATTCACCTAGAGCACCAAATCTTGAATCGGGTGCTAAAAGCAAGAACGGCACTGCGGCTTCTCCCTGAGCATAACTTTTACCGGGAATAGCTAGAACAGTAAGTCCTATCAATAAGAAGGATAGTATCACCTTCATTTTAGTTTTCCTCCTGGAAATATTATTTTCGACTGTTTTTAACATTATCGTTCCTTTAAGGTTAGAAATATATAAAAATTATTTTGATTAAAAATACTTAAATAATTCACAGCTATTTAACGACTGACATTTTACCCAAAATGCTCTGAGTGAACTCACCGTCAGTGGTTTTAACAATTAATTTATACAAATAAGTCCCGTTTCCTAATTGATCTCCGTCCTCATCTCTACCATCCCAGTTAAGCTTCACAAACTTCTGGTTGATGTTCTTCTCTTCAAGCTGTTTTATCATTCTTCCTGCAATTGTATAAACATTTATCTTCACATCAATTGGCCGTGTAAGGTTATGCTGAAAAGTAAATGCCGTATTAGATGCAAAAGGATTCGGATAGTTGTAAACATCTCTTACCACAAGATCATTTGTGCTGACCACTGTAAAGAATGATTCTTCATTTGAAAAATTATTAAATACATCCCAGGCTTTTACTTCAATTGTATAATCACCGTCATTCATCCTGTTAAACTTGTAATTGATTTCACCGCTTTTACCACCGGCATCAAGCTCACCGACAAAGTAATCTGTAAAATCAATCGGGTTTCCAGGATTTTTATTCAGGATTCCTTCCAGTTTATGCCCAACTCCTGTGCCAGTAGTGTTGAGCCCTGTTTCATCAAAAAGCCTCACGATTAAATTCGGTTCAGGACCTACCAGGTAAGAACTTACATATGCAGCATCATCAAAAAAGATTTCTATTTCTGGTCCGTCCCCATCGTTAACTGCAGTTGTATCTGTTCCACCAACAATAATTTTATTTGTAAAAGCCAATCCATCTGATTCCAGATCAAAGAAATAAAAGATGATTTTGCCATTTTTATTTTCATAGGAAATATCTTTTGGTACGACAAATTCTGCTTCAAACTCGCCGCTGATAACTGAAACTCTTCCACGGAAAATAACACCACCTTGAATAAGCATTGGGTAATTATCTATTTCCTCAAGAAGCTTTGTTCGCTCAGAATCGAAAACAGTTAGAAGTCCTTCACCATTATATTCATTCCATTTTGTACCATCAGGTTTAAGAATAGTACCAGCAATTTTTGTGTTACTCAATGCTCTAATTTGAATATCAACATTCAAGGGCTGTCCGTTAATCGAATCAATTGAACCAAAATATTGAGGTACATTTAATCTTAAAGTCGGGTCACCTAATAGATGAAACTTTTGAGAATTAACCGAATTCCATACCTGCTTAGTTTTAAAAACTGAATAACCAAGCGTCACATTTAAATTCATTGTATCTCTTGGCAGAGCTAGTAAATTGGTCATCAACTCAAAATTTAACAAGTGATTTTGACCTGAGAAGACCAATCTGCCGGAATTAAAAGTAGCAATTGATCCAGCATTTTTCAGAAACAGCATTTCTTCTGCACCACTCTGGAAGTTGGGTATATCATAATATCCAAAATCACAAGTGGCAGCACATAAGAAGAAGTACTTATCGTTTGTAAGCTGTGGTATTGTAACTGATCTTTCAAAAACATATTCGTGCGCCCAAACATCGGGATTACCATGTCCGATATAATTAACTAACAGGGTTCCCTGATTCATAATTTTTAATATATCTGCATTTGCTGCAGGTTTTCTTCTCCCGTTTCCAGTAATCACAACCGGATAGTCAGCAAGATATATTTTTTTTATGTCGAAAGAAGGAGGAATAATATTCTTTGCGAGGCTTTCTGAAGGTGCTGTATGCTCACTTCCCTCATACCGTGTCGAAGTATATCCATCATCAGCAACAAGTGTTACAAGATTTCGCCAGTTACCCCGTTCACTATTAAATTCATAATGAATAATTTTATCAATGTAAGTATTAGCTTCATTTAAATTTCTTACAGTTAATCTTCCAAAAGCAAGATCTGGTTTTAAATCCTCACCATCTACTCTTGCAAAGAAATCATCTGTGCAATAAGAATCGGCTCCAAAGATTAACTTAAGCGATTCTTCAGTTTGCCAGGTAGGAATATAGTTGTCACCAAAGCCTTCTACATTTTTATAGTCAAAAGTACCTTTGCCCATGAACATGAAATATTCGGGTTTTATCTGCCAGTTATCATAAGCATATTTAATAAAATCTCTGACAGCCGATATATCCTGAATTCCACAAGAAAACTCATTGAATATATTTTCCACATCAATGACAATTGTCGAAATCGGAATTTTAGTTTCATTCTCTCTATAACTTTTTAATCTATTCGATGCATCCAGAAAATTTTTATGCGAAATGATAATAAACTTTGCTCCATCCGCTATCCCCCTCAAATTGGAATTCTCAACGGTGGTTGGATTTATTGGAGTGAGAAAACTTTCGT
>CAZLJI010000240.1:2792-4653 GCA_964559565.1 uncultured Ignavibacteriaceae bacterium
ACCGATTGCAATGTATTTTCGTATTGAGTCCGCATTTTCAACAAACTGAAATCTGTAATCACCACCACTTGGAAATCCGGTTTTTGGATTTACAACAAGTATGTTGCTGTGATCAGTAACATCAAAAACTTTTATATCTGAAGATGGGAATCCGCTGAGGTAATACTCAACAACCGCCGAAGAGTCTTTTGAGAAAAATATGATATTGTTTTCAACAGGTTTTAATTCTTTTTCGTAACTTAGTTCAAAATAGTCAAGGTATCCAACCGATGTGACTGACGAGGAACTTAAGGTAAACTTTAACACGCTTCGGTTATCTGGAAGAGTTCCATTAAATACAGCGCTTTCTGAATGGGCTACTCCAACTGTATATGAAGCATTTCCATAACCCGCCAATGACTTTGAGAGAATATTCGTATTGTTTTCAGCTAGAGTTAGCGAAAAAGCTCCCTGCGAAGCATTAACAAATCTTAAACTATAGTTAATCGGGAACGAAGCAATTCTGTTATCAAGCTTATTCATATAAGTTCTTGAAGTAACCGTCTGTGAATAATCATCCCCAAAATACTGTCTGCCCGATTTCGCTAGATTAATTTTATCTAGTTCGTAATCAACAAATGCAATCGTTGAAGTCTGGACATAATCCTCGGTTGTATTCAAACTTGATTTACTCTGAATTCGTTTGCCATTCACACCATCAGCCGTAATGAAAAAATAATTTTTATCTGAGAACGGATGGTTAAATTTTTTAATTGTTTTACTAACCGGATCAAAATCTCTGAACTGACTTCCTCTTCCGTAAAATAAAATGTAATCGCTCGGGTCAAAGACACCATCATCTTCACCAATAACCATAATAGCATTCTCAACCAAATCAATTGGACGAGGTGTTGTTACGCTTTCTGAAAGCTGCTTTCCACCGTTATTATAAATCTTAATCGTTCGCGGATCTATGTTCGAAACATTGAATCCAAATGATTCAAGCTTTGCTCTGTCAATTTTGTAAATGCCCTCAGCAGGAGCTTCAAATTTTACCCATTGACCTGTTGCCAAAACGCTGTTACCGATTTTGGATATGCTTTTGTCTTCCTTAACCCAAAATTTTGCGGCATCATAATTAATTATCGAATACTTTAGTAATTCATCTTCAACTTTGCTTCCGCTGATTTGAGCATTACCATAATCAATTTGAAAAACAATCTTTGAATATAGTTTTATCGTATTCGTATTGACATCAAACTTGACTGGAAATAATCGAATATCCTGCACACCCAAACCTCGGGCAATTCCATAATCACCAAATGAAGCTAATTCAGGAAAATCAATATAGTTATAATATTCAGGTGAGATTTCATATTTAACTGCGTCAAGGAAATTTTCTTTTTCGTGAGAAGCTACAGGTAAGACTTTACCATTTAATAAGTGGTAGGTAGAACTTATCACCCTTATCGAATTACCAAATTCTGATGGAACACCAATAAGCATTCGCCTTTCAGGAATTTCTGGAGTTCCCCATTCCGTTGATTCATTAACATAACCAAATGCAAGGCTTAAACTTCTGAATTCCTGATCATTAATTTTTCTTATTGATGTGTCAATAAACTGCGGAGTGTATTCTAAAATGATTGAATTCTGATTTGATGCAAGAACCCTGATATCCTGTTGGGATAATGAGATGGCGGTAAATGCCAGAAAGAGGACTAAGATTTTGCTAATCATATTAAAGTAATTTAAAATAATTCTATTTAGAATATTTCACTAAGATATTTTTTAAATTCTGATATTCAGCACTGAATATCAATGATGTAGCAAAACCCTATTTAAAACTCCTTTGATTTGAGTGAAAAATAGTCAACTATTA
>CAZLJI010000241.1:0-4618 GCA_964559565.1 uncultured Ignavibacteriaceae bacterium
TGCAATGTTCACTCCACATAACACTAAAAATTCCAAGTTCAGTGAAGGTTGGAGTTCTGCCAAGTATCTTTAAAATTCTTTCGTATTCATCTTTGTTAAGTCCGTGTTCTATTGCAAGTTCAAGAGTTATTTCTGGTTGTTTCATCAAATATTGAGTTTAAAGTTTAAGCGTGAATTTTTAGGTAGGAAATATAATAAAAAGTTTCCCCTCCATTTATGGGAAGGGAATAAAGGGAGAATAAATCTATTTCAAATTCAAATTTTCATTCCAAATCTTATAAAGCTGATATGTCGCATAAATATCCTTCGAGCAGTAAACAGCAATATCTTTTATCCTTCCAGCTTCATAAAGATTTTTTACTTCCATTCCTGAAATGTCCTTTGATTTAGGTGACTCAATTCCAAAAGAGTGGCAGTAAAAATCAAGATTGAATTTTCTTGTTAATCCGTAAAAAGTGAACTGCTCAAGCAAATCAATGTGTTCATCACCATAACGGTACCCCATTAAATTTTTTGCGGCCTTTACTCCAAGCATGGCAGAACGCATCATTAAAAATGGGACATCAAAATTTCTTCCATTGAAAGTGACGAACTGATCAACTTGCTTTGCTATCCGCCAGAATGATTCGAGCATTTCTTTTTCTGATAATCCTTTGTATTGAACTTTTCCATCTTCACTTGTCCATTCTTCTTTTTTTTCATTTTCGTAATACACATAAGATTTTTCTTTTTCGACATCATAAATTCCGATTACAATACATTTTGAAGTGTAGGGATAAAGACTTGTGTAGCGGACGGCATCGTCAATCATCATTTGACGTTTTTCAGGATCTGGTTCTTTATCAGCATAACGGAGAAGATACTCTCTCTGAGTTTCAGAGAGAGTTTCGAATGGATACGCGCAAGTTTCAATATCGAAAACTATTCTTCTCATTTTACCTCCTATTTGTTTTTATTTACGTCATTGCGAGCGGAGCGAAGCAATCTGCAAAACAAAATTTGAGAGCTTCATCCCGATCAGTCGGGATTCGCAATGACAGAGTTACCTTAAAATATTAACCGACGGCTCAAAAGCTTTTACTTTTTCTATGAAGCTTTCAGGCAGTGAAATTGACTTTCTGGTCTTCGGATCTACGTAAACAACTACACCTTTTCCATCAACTAATATTTCACCCATCTTCTGCTTGACAATTAAATGATCGTAACCAAAAGAAGAATTTTTTATGTAAGATATTCTTGAATACACTTCGAGCACATCATCATAGAAAGCATGGCTGCGATAATTGATTTCATTCCTAACCATAAAAAATATTTTGCCATCAGAGAAAATTCCTTTTTCAGGCATAAGCCCAGCGGCTTTGATATATTCGAGTCGGGCAGTTTCAAAAAAATTAATATAAACTGCATTATTGCAAACTCCGAGCATATCAACTTCGTGAAAGCGAACAGTAACTGTGTATTTGTGTTTGAAGTCCTTTTGAGTTAAGATCTCACTCAATTAAAGACCTCATCAAGAATGTTCGCAGCATTCTCAATATCATCATCATTCACATCAAGATGAGTAACTGCACGAAGTGAATCAATCGTTCCTGGAGTAAGTATCAAACCTTTTTCTTTACAGCGCTTCAACCCTTCTGCAGGAGTCATCGTCAACGGTTTGAAAAGAAGAATATTTGTCTGAACAGCTCCCATATTAATATCAAGGTTAGTATTTAATTTAATTCTTTCGGCAAGATGTTTCGCTCTCCAGTGATCTTCCTTCATTCTTTCCCTATTATTCTGGACAGCGTACAATGCTGCAGCAGCAAGAATTCCAACCTGACGCATTCCTCCGCCCCAGGCTTTTCGCACACGATAAGCTTCCTGAACAAATTCTTTTAATCCAGCTATCGCTGAGCCTATTGGTGCTCCAAGTCCTTTGGAGAAACAACATGAAACAGTATCAAAATGAATTGCGTACTCTTTTGGTGAAATACCAGTTTCTGCACAAGCATTCCATATTCTTGCTCCATCAAGATGATAGTATAAGTTATGTTTCTTGGCAAGATTTTTCAAAGCGATAATATTTTCAATTGGCCAGATTGTTCCCCCAGCGCGATTGTGTGTGTTTTCAACTTCAATAACTTTTGTGCGAGGCATATGATAAGCTGTTGTGCGGATGTAAGGCTCAACTTGTTCAGCAGTCAGGATTCCAAGCTTCCCATCAAGGGGATACAATTGAATTCCACTTAGTCTGGCTGGAGAAGCGGATTCATAATTAAAAATGTGTGCTTCTCGATCGCAAATTACTTCATCGCCAGGATCAGTGAGAACATTCAGGCAAATTTGGTTCCCCATCACTCCGCTTGGGACATAGAGTGCAGCTTCTTTTCCTAAAAGTTCAGCTACAAATTCTTCAAGCTTGTTAACTGTAGGATCTTCTTTGAAAACATCATCACCAACTTCTGCTTCGTACATTGCTTTTCGCATTTCGGGTGATGGTTTTGTTACTGTGTCGCTTCTAAGATCTATATATTTCATTGTTTACCAGTCAAAAAAAATTATTGTTGTGTCATTGCGAGGAATGTAATGACGAAGCAATCTATGGACACAAACTTAGAGTTCACTCCGCTTCGCTCGTGATGACAAACGCTTTTATTCACATTTTAAATTTTTTCTTCATCCAAATTAAAATATTCATCCCAAAAATCCAGAAAGAAAATACTGAGGAGAGAATTGGCACAATTAAAGGATTTTCAGAATAAAAAGTCTTTTCATTCTGTAAAGGAACTTCTCCGACCAGTGTCGTTTTTACAAACATCTCTGTCTCAGCCAAGATTTCACCTTTTGCATTTATTATACAACTTACTCCTCCATTAGCGCAACGCACAACGGATCTTCTGTTCTCAACAGCACGGAGCATTGCAAAATCTTTATGCTGATATGGACCACTTGATTTTCCGTACCAACTATCGTTAGTAACAACCGTAATCATTTCTGCACCCTTCTTTACGAAAGCAGTAACAAAAACCGGATCGACAGATTCATAACAAACTAGGCCACCAACTTTTATTGTATCAAGACTATCATTATAAATTTTAAAAACTGTTGTATCCTTTCCGATATTCCATCCTGTAATTCCCACTCCCCATTTGAATATGTCACCAAGAAAAGCAAACTGGTCTGCGAAGGGAACTTTTTCTCCCAACGGAACAAGCTTCATCTTTCCATAACGTTGAATTTCTCTTGTGCCCGGATTCAATCCTATTACAGCATTGTAAGTCCTGTAATAATAATTTCCTTGCTCGGAAAATTTTGAATCTTCCGGAATATTATTCTGATCAAAATCGTAAATTATATCAGGCATACCGGTGAGTAATGAAACTTTGTTACGATCAAGAAAATTAAAAATAGAATCTTCGACAATTTTGTAGGTGCCTCCAAAAGCATAAACAGGTAAAGCAGTTTCGGGCCAGAGGATAACTTCAGCACCTTCATCAACACTTTGTTGGGAGAGCTCGAGATATTGTCTCGTCAACTGACCAAGGTTTCCAGTTGACCATTTATCCCATGGATTTAGATCTGGCTGAACGATTCCAACTTTAACTATTCTATCTGAAATTTTGAAAGATGAAACTTTGATTATTCCATAAATCAATAAGCAAAGAAAAATCGCTATCGCTAAGGAAGCAAATTTCAAATTGATTTTTTCCCCACTCTTCTTTTCAAATAAAGTTTTAAACAGAAGAACATTGATATATGCGACAACGAGTGACAGACCATTTGTTCCTATTATATCAGCACCTTGAACGAATATATTAAATTTCGCCAATCCATGTCCAAGCAATAACCAGGGAAATCTTAAATCAGTTAGAGTTAATAGATATTCTAGAGTTACCCAGAATATTGGAAAGAGCCAGAGTGAATCAAACTTTGGAAAAACTTTTTTTGCGAGATAGAAAAGAGTTGACGGAATGAGCATTACACTTGGATAAGCAAATAAAAGTGCTGCCCCGGCTAACATTAAATATGGATCAGCTTCGGATGACCAGCTTCCAACCCAGTAAATTGATGTTACGCTGAAGAAAAAAGAAAAGAGAAATGTTGCTTTGCTAATTGAAGCAAGAGTAGTTCTTTTACTTATTACCATGAAATAATGAATAAGTCCAACGAAGATCAGAAGCGTAAACGGGAATGGAAACGGAGGGAATGATATTCCAAGAATAATTCCACTCACGATTAAAAGAAGCCATTCTTTTCTTCTCTGTTTTCTCTCTTCAGGTGTTAGTGGTATTCGATATTTTAATAACAATTTCAAGGCACTGCTTTCTTCTTCCTGAAAAATAATCTTACAATAAAATATAATACAACAACTACAGTTACCACAACCACAATGTTGCTGTATGTTGTTAAGTATTCATCAACTTTAGCAACGTTATCACCAAATACAAATCCAAGGTATAACAATATCGTATTCCATAGAAGTGCTGAAACAAAGCAAAGTGTGATTGTTCTTTTTGGAGCAAGATTACTTATTCCAGCGAAGAAAGAAATTATAGCTCTTGTTCCCGGCATAAATCGATTTACTACAACAATAAAATAGCCATACTTTCTGAACCACGATTCAACTTTATCAAGT
>CAZLJI010000242.1:0-3159 GCA_964559565.1 uncultured Ignavibacteriaceae bacterium
GAATAGTTGCAAGCGGTGTTCTTAGATCATGAGAAACATTTGCAACCAGATCTCTGCGGAGGTTATCCATAGTTTTTATTTCATCAATATTTTTTACGATAGTATCTGCCATCTCGTTGAATGAATCAGCAAATTCACGCAGCTCCCCCTTACTTTTTAATTTGATCCTTGCGTTTAAGTCGCCTTCTTTAAATCTTCGGACTACGATTAACATCCTCCGGAGATTTTTTGTGATGAACCCAAGTGCAATAAGACTAAATATTGCTGCCGCAATTAATGTGATCGTCATTGAACGAACACCAAGCCGGAGGATATAACTTCCAACAACAAATGACGCAGCATTTTCGAATTCCTCTCCACCAAGTATAACATATATATATCCTCTCTGGATGGATCCCTCAAATACTTTAGCTGCACAAAATGTTTTTTCAACATGTTCATTCTTCGGATCGACACCCATTACAAAAGAAGACGCCCCTGATTTGAGGAATTCATTAATTGGTTCGAGATGAACAAATTTAAGTTTTACTTCTTTATTTGGGGCAAAGTAAGTCAAAATTTTACCATCATTATCAAGCAGGTAAACTTCAATACTGGGATTGATTACCATAATATCGTGAAAGATTTTTTTAAGCGCATCCTCGTTGGCTTTTCCGTTTACGAAAAACTGATTTTCATCAGCGATATGCCTTGCCACATCTTCATTTAATCTTTGACTTGCTTCCTGATAATACATTTCTGCAGTAAATGCTGCAATGTAAAGATAAACCAATGAAATGATGAGTAATGCGAACAGAAAGACTGCGGCTATCTTCCAGTATAAACTGGAAAAAAAACTAATCTTCTTACTTTGCGTGGTATTCATAATAATTAAGTCAGCTCTTCATTAAATCTGTAGCCAACTCCCCAGGTTGTTAAAATATATTTAGGATTGGAAATATTGGGCTCTATCTTGCTGCGAAGTCTGTTGATATGAGAATTCACAGTGTGTTCGTAACCATTATACTGATAACCCCAGAGTATATTGAGTAATTGTTCCCGTGTGTAAGTCTTTCCCGGATGAGACGCAAGAAGATGAAGCAAATCAAATTCCTTCGGGGTTAATTCAATTCTGTTTCCATCCAAAGAAACTTTTCTTTTGGATACTTCAATGGTCAATTCATTAACTTTGATATCGGAGTCATTTCCAATTTCTTTTTGGATTGACTCAACTCTTCTGAGTATAGCTTTTACTCTTGCAATAAATTCTCTGATACTAAAAGGTTTTGTAAGATAATCATCGGCACCCATTTCAAGCCCTAGTACCTTATCGAGTTCTTCGGATTTTGACGTCAACATCAGTATAGGAGTGTATATATCTCGCTTCCTTACTTCTTTGCAGATTTCAAATCCATTCACACCGGGTAACATTATATCCAGCACAATTAGATCGTAGGACTCTGTTGTGGCAGATTTTAATCCTTCGGTGCCATCCAGATTTGTGGTTACTTCGCAATGCAAATCTTTCAAATGGATTTCCAGCAAATCCACAATTGATTTATCATCTTCTATTACTAATACTTTTTTCACTTTAATTATTTTTTTATATGTTAAAATAAAATTCGTTTATAACGAAACAATCACGAAGAAGTATAAAGTTTCTTCATAATTATTAAATGAAGTGGATGATTTAATTTTTAATATAAAGAAAGGAACCCTATTTTGCCAGTAGTTGAGAGGCTCACTTAAAAAAATGAGCCTCCCGAATTGTTTTTTTACTTTAGAAAAATCATTTTTTTAGTCTCTTTGAAGCCACTGCTGCTTAATGTGTAGAAATAAATACCATTTGAAACATTCGCAGCATTCCAGCTAACAGTGTAATTACCCGATGGTAATTCCTGATTTACGAGTTCAGTTACTTGCTCACCGATACTATTATAAACTTTTAACGAAACAAGATCAGTTTCCGGAATTGAAAACCTGATAGTTGTTGAGGGATTAAACGGATTCGGATAATTCTGCTCAAGGATAAATCCAGTTGGTATTGCATTGTCAAA
The DNA here is from genome assembly GCA_964559565.1 of uncultured Ignavibacteriaceae bacterium. Classification (GTDB taxonomy): domain Bacteria; phylum Bacteroidota; class Ignavibacteria; order Ignavibacteriales; family Ignavibacteriaceae; genus IGN2. The sequence continues at coordinate 2,037 of CAZLJI010000242.1, forward strand.
CTGTTCGACACCAGATGAGGATTCATTTTCTACGACCGGACAGTTGACAATCGCCGCGCCCATAACAAGTATGTTAGCCATTATTGCTGAAGCAAGATCGTGGACCATTTCAAAATCTGCATTATTATATATGTTTACAATCCAGAGAGGCGAGTAGTCATTATCCTCAGGAAGTGTTGCTGTTACGTTATGAGTCCGACCTGTGGAATCTGTCTTAAATCCTGAAGGTGGACCACCACCCGGATCACCTGGATTTACATTAAAACACACATAAATTGGAGAAGTTGGAACCATACCCGAAGGATCAACCATTAATGCGTGCTCTGAAAAATTAAAATAGAAAACTACCTTGGTGTCATACCATCCTCTTGTCAATCCTGGATCCTCACCCGTATTGTATCTTAACATTGCTGTTGAACCGTAGGGAACAATCGGGCAATTTACAATGATATCAGTTTCCTCAATTGGATAACTACCCCCCATTATTTCTGAAACTTTCGTGATTGTATTCGCTACGTAATTAGACGGTACAGTTACTTTATTAACTCTCCAGAAATCATTATAACCCATATCACCGGGAATTACACCGACAATATTCAGCTGATCAGGAACAGGACTCGGTTCACCATCTCTGAAGAGAACATAAATTGGTGCGGGCTCGGTTGGCATAACATCAAAATTGTAATACGAAATGAATTCACCATTTGGACCTAAACCTTTTGTTATAAAAGGTTCCTGGTCAAAGTCAATTGGTTCATTTGGTCCGGGAAAATTATTTGTAGAATCTCTGACAAAAAGAGTTCCCGCATAAATACTGAATCTGTCGATACTCGCTTTCATTGCGGTATCTGGATCAACCTGGGCAATCGCCGGCAGAGAAAATGTGAAGATGATCAGGAAAATAGATACGTAGTTTGTTCTAAACATAATAGTCTCCTTTCAAATAAATAATTGATTATTGTTCGGGAGTCAACTTAGAATGTAATTGTCACGATAGTATAACAGAAATCTAATTTTTATATCCCGGTTACAGCAATAGAGAAGAAATTCAAATGGGGGGTGTGAAAGGAGCTGGGATTTTTCCAAGTAAAAAAGCCCTACATGTGATTAATACGGGGATTCG
>CAZLJI010000242.1:3182-4559 GCA_964559565.1 uncultured Ignavibacteriaceae bacterium
CAAATTTCATTTCATCAGTACCATCTTTTTTATTTCTATAATTGAGCTAGCTTGAAGCCTATAAAAATAGATGCCACTTGATAATTCATAGCCATCGAATTCTAATTCATAAGTTCCTGCTGGCTTTTCTTCATTAATCAAAATTGCAACTTCATTGCCAAGTAGATCAAAAACCTTAAGCGATACAAATTCAGAAATTGGAATCGAGTATAATATTGTTGTTGAAGGATTAAAAGGATTTGGATAATTCTGCTCAAGATTGAAATCTGAAGGAAAAAGTTCTTCATTTTCTGTACTTGTAACACTCAACTCATCATAACTAATTGTTTCTGACTGATAAACAGTTTTGGAAGCGACACTCTGAACAAAAACAATAATGTTTAAGCTGTCAGCATCCCAGATTGATTCGAGATCAATTGTCTGCTCAATCATTATTGTTTCATTCAAATTGATGCTGAAGGATTGCCCGTCCGGTGTTGGCAGCATTTTTCTCATTACATGTTTGTGATTTGAAATACTGTTCCTCCCGTCAAAAAATAAATCTTCAACGACAACAAAATGAATTACAAGATCATTATCAGGTACGTTTCCTGTTCTGATCAGTTCAGCGTTAATATTGAATTGTGTTGGAGTCCTGCTGCCGCTTAATATTATTTTAAGTGGGCTTGAAATTGTTACCCGGTTATCAAGATTTGCAGCCCAACCAGATGTGCTTCCCTGGTGAATACCATCAAACCAGCCTTGAGGAGTAGCTGAAACAGGATTATAATAATTATCTCTGGCATCCGAGCCCTCCATACTTTTCCAGTACAATGGATCATCATTGTATGGATAAATCATATGATAATAAATGTAACTAATCCTATTCCCATTCGGACCAGCAAGATAGTTATCTATTACATTGTGTGCAGCAGGGCATAGCGGGCAGTGGGAGTTGGTGAAAACTTCTACAAGTACTTTTCTTTCTTCTTGTGCAAAAAGAGTAAAGGTAAAAAGTGAAAGAATTACTAAAATGTTTTTTATAAGTTTCATTGCGTTTCCTCTGATTTCTTAATAATAGGATAACAATTAACGTCAAAATAGGAAATGGAAAAATTTAGTGTATCACGAAATTGTAACGGTGAGAATATCGGAAAGGTTTGAAATATTAGCTCAATGTCTCTATTATAAAGCAGGGACACAATATATTGTGTCCCTACCAAAGGAAACAGAAATTTACTTACCCATCTTCTTCAATAATTCTTCCATCTGATCCATTACCTTGTTCATCTTCTGCATTGTGAGTGCAACCGGTTCTGGAGACATTGGATCGATTCCTGCCTCTCTGATTAATTCAGCAGGATAATTTGAACCTCCGCCTTTTAGAATTTTGTAGTA
>CAZLJI010000243.1:0-4543 GCA_964559565.1 uncultured Ignavibacteriaceae bacterium
GAAGCTCGCATTATATTGAACAGGACAATCCTGACTTACAATTATTGTATAAGTATCGGATTCATTAATGGAATTGCTGTCCGGCAGAATTGTTCCGAAGATTGCTGTTGAATCAACAATTGTCATATATGGATCGCTGGTGCTGATTATACCTTTAACATCAGGAGCAATATCATCTCCTGTATTTAAAATTTTAAACGCCACTTTTACAGTTTCACCCGGGTCCATCCTGTAATTTTGAAGAACATTTCCTTCATCATCAACAAAAAACTCGCTGAAATTCAGATTGCACCCATGAACAATTTCATCATATTCATATTCCCAGGAAGATGATGCACTAACTACGTTAAGATTAAAAGGGATTACATAACCTACGGGGCATTCTGGTTTTACGAAGAATTGGAATGGCGAACCGATTATAGAATCGCTAGGCGCGATATTTCCAAAAATAATTGAGTCAACAACCACCTCAACATTAGTTATAGAATCTGGAATAGAGAGAACAGCATAAACGTTGTTTGAAACAATTGTACCCCAATTTTTTAATGTAAAAGTTATTGAACAGTTTTCATTTGGATTTATTAGTCCATCATCATTACCATCCAGATCTGTAACAATAGGATTTCCATGAGGAGTTATATTTTCTGTTCCGAGGCTCACGAGAATTGATCCTTCACTTGGAATGACGTTTCCGCCGGTCACAGTAAGATTAAGTGCCCCGACCGAATTAGGTGTTATATCCAAAGTAGCAATTCCAAACCCATCAGTTGTTGCTGTTTCATAAACACCATTTCCTGATATACAAACTCGTGCATTACTAACGGGTAGTCCGTTGTTGGTGTTGTTCACTGTTATCTGTACCTGGTTATATCCTACAAATATTTCATTTGGATAGATAACGGTAACCGTGTTTGGAATATCTTTCCAAATATGCATACTTGGATCTCCGAGTACACAGTAAATCTTATAGTGGTATTGAACGTAGGGGTCGGTTCCTCCAAATTTTTCATACATAAATAGTTTCCCTGCTAATAAAGCTTCTCCGGGACTATCAGGATTTTGCTCCAGCGATCCAGCTTGAGAAAACATTGTTGTATATATTCCCTTGTCTATCGCATTATTATATGCAGTATGTGTATTGGAGGTTGGACCAATAAATGCACAACCACCTCTGGGTGGTGCAGTTAATGAACCCATCTCGATCCAAGTTTCTCCAAAACAATTTCCTTGATCGAACATTGCTACACCGCAGCCTATACTCGTTACAAAGGTTAGTTTATTGGCATTATTCAAACTATTTACGTTAGAATTACTAAAATAATAACAGCTTGCATGCCACCCATCATCCCACCCCTCTCCACGATAATTGAGAAAGCTTCTTCCATTATTGATGGCTGCGACAATATCGCCAACATCATATGTGCACTGCGAGTTACTCATCATGGTATCCACAGAAGTAAATCCCCCGTACGACAGCATGCGCTGCGCAGTAAACCTTTTGGTTTCGACTTGTGAAGCATAATAGTTATTGGAACAGACAGTTGCTTTTTTGTACCATGCAGTCTCTGTGGTGTTTGGATATTTTTCATATTTCAGAAATTTATCTACCATAACCTGCAAAATCTGTTCTCCACCACCATTAGAACCATTGTAATTGGTAAATCTTCCAATCATCATTTCAGGGAAGTAATCGTTTCCCTCGAGCTCAACAAAGTAATCTTCATTAACAAAAGTCCACCCGCTACCTGTCCAATATTTTACCGGTGCATTACCAACAGGTGAGCCATAGTCGCCGACAATTAAAATATGTGTGGGAACATTTACCCAGGAGTTATAAACACTTAAGATATAATTTTTAATGATATCGGGGTTAGATTGTGTTGCCCCAATCTCACTGAATTTTGTAATAAAAATTTCTGTTCCAGACTTGTGTTTCCACTCTGCATACGGCTGAAATTCTTCAACATATAAATCCGGCATTATACACAACATAATATCATGACCGGTTTCCATTCCATTGTACCTTCGCTGTAATACTTCCTCATAATTAAAAATAAAATTTCTGTAGAGTTTAGAGAATGAGGGAGAAATTGATTTCTGAGAAGTCGTTTTCAAATTAACTCCCGGACCTGATATGTAATTCACTTTTATCGTAATTGATGATACCGCTTGAATTTCATGCTTTGAAGGTGAATACCGAATTGGAAAAATTGAAATGCGTGCTAATCTAAAATCTCTAAATATTACAGGGTCATCTGCTCTTACATATGTGCTTGGATAAACATCCTCAGAAGCATAAGCCAAGATATTTTCTGCGTACGGCGTTTCGGGTTGCCCTTCAATCCAGCTTTCTCTTGCAGGTGCGATATTAATTCCTGTGAAAACCTGAACTGGCGAGGTCTCAAGAACTTCTATATTAACAGAGCCATTATCCGGTATAGCCAGAATTTTAGCAATATGAGAAATTTCAGGATAACCAACTTCAGATGTTATCCCTTCGCCGCCAAAGTTTACTTCGTGATAAGTTTTACCTTCGGCTGAAAATTCATTTATATAAAAGCCAGGAAGGTCAACTTTGATTATTGTACTTGAAGCATCATCACTTATTAGTTGAACAACTGGAGGTGTATCAGGTGCAGAATACTTATCGATTGATATCCATTGCGCAGAAGTCATAGATTGGATCAAAACAATTAAAAGACAGCTAAGTGATTTTATATTAATCATCACTTTTATCTCCCTATGTAGTATTTGGTGAAAACAGTTACTTTTCAAACGGATGCGATTTGTAATAAAGATTAGCAAATCATTTATTAAAATTAGTTGTAATTTTTTTGGTTACCAATAGTTGCTACATTTATTTATCCTACAAATCGAACAATTCATAGCAATTTGTATTCCTATAATTTCATTCCAAATCATATATAAAATTTTCACGGTGAGTAAAATGGAAGCGGAAAAGGTAATTAATAGAAGTGAGCAGAACCTCGTCAGCCGTGACGTATTATCATAATATCCCCATCTTTTACAATATACTCCTTTCCTTCTAATCTCCAGGTTCCTTGCTCTTTCGCTTTAGCAAAACTGCCTGCAGAAATAAAATCATCATAGGCAACAACTTCAGCACGAATAAACTTGTTATAAAAATCAGAATGAATTTCTCCGGCAGCTTCCTGAGCATTTGAACCTTTTCTGGTTGTCCAGGCTCTGCACTCGGTTTCACCACAAGTGAGGAAAGAGTGCAAACCAAGCAGGTCGTAAGTTTCCCTGATAATATTATTCAATGCGGATTCTTTAATACCAAACTCTTCCATAAATACTTCTGCTTCCTTGTCAGACAATTCAGACATTTCCTGTTCGATCTTTCCGAAAAAGAAAAGTGCTTTTGTATTCTTGCTGAGTTTTTTCTTTGCAAGCTCATCAAGAAATGTTCCTGTATCATTGATCTGGGTTTCATCTAGATTTAGAGCAATCAGCATTGGTTTAACTGAAAGAAGCTGGAATGAACCTAAAATTTTAAGTTCATCACTTGCAAAATGAGCATCTCTTAAAGGTTTCTCTTCCTGAAGTAAGTTATAACACTTCTCAAGCAAAGGAAGCTCGCGTTTCAATTTATCATCCTGGACTTTTTGAATTTGTTTCTTAACTGTTTCAATTCTTTTTTCTACAATAGTCAAATCAGAGATGATGAACTCTGCTTCAAAATTATTTATGTCACGCATCATATTTATGGAACCATCGGGGTGAGGCACGGTTTCATTTTTAAAAAGTCTAACCACCTGTATAAGCGCATCGTTTGTTTTTACTTTGCTGAGAAAATTGCTGGTAAACTGAGTTGAGCCTGAGGATCCTTTCTGCAGCCCAACCACATCAATAACTTCTATTGTTGCATTCGTTTTTTTGGGAGGTTGAAAAATATCTGTGAGCTTATCAAGACGCGCATCTGGTACTTTAATAATGGACTGATGTGTTTCAACCTTGGCCATAGATGCTGGATCAAGATGCGTTTTTGTAATTGTCTGAAAAAGAGTTGATTTACCTGACTGCGGAAGTCCTACTATTCCTATTTGCATTAATCTTTATTCTTAATTTGTTTTAGTATTTACAAAGCAAATATACTAAAGCCTGTTGTAGAATATCCTTTTAAAAAAGAAAAGCCGCTGTCGCAGCGGCTCTAAAAAAAACCTAAATATTATTATTTAGGCTGGAGAGTTACAGTATCAATGTCAGTTTCTTGATTTGCAATTACCTGAACTCCGGTAATAACAGTATCTCTGTAAACCATAGTATCCAGCGGAATAATATTAACGTCGTACAAACCTTGTAACAGACCCATTAATTTAAAGTGCCCTTGTAAATCAGTATATGTTGTGATAGTATCTGTTCCGTATATTGTCCAGATAGTTGGTTGCGCATCTAAAGGTAAAACCTGACCCGAAATACTTCCTGAAATTACCATTGGTGTGACTCTAATTGTAGGCTTAAGTTTATATTGTCCATTACCCGTTATGATGATGGATTTTTCAACATTAAAATCAAGAAG
>CAZLJI010000244.1:0-632 GCA_964559565.1 uncultured Ignavibacteriaceae bacterium
TAATGAAAAAGAGTTTAATCCATAATATCCGGAATTAAAGCGGCAGCTTTTACTTCAGCAATACCATTTTCTTACTTAACATGTTATTATCATATCTAAGTACATATAGATAAACTCCACTTGCTAAATCACTACCATTAAAATCAATTTCATAATTGCCAGCCAATTTGTCTTCACTAACCAAATTTGAAATTTCATTTCCCAAAATGTCATAAACTTTCAGGGTGACAAATCCATCAGCAGGTATTGAGTAACTAATTTTTGTGGTAGGATTAAAAGGATTAGGAAAATTTTGCATTAGAGTAAATTCCTCTGGTATAATTTCTATCTCTTCTTCTATATCAGTTGTAATGTCATTTTGCAGAATCATCATTCCATAATCGAATGCACTGGTATAAATTCTTCCATTTTTAACGTCAATACCGGTCATTGAAAAATTAGGATCATAGTTATCGATTAACTGTGGGTAGTAAGGGTCTGAAATATCAAAGAACTTTAATCCGTTACCCAATACGTAAGCGAAATTACCTTCAACTTCAATGCTTTTTGCTGAAGTTAAAGTATTAGACATAATTGTTGGATTTGATGGATCATAAACATTAAATATCCTTAGGGAACCGACACTGTTCGCT
>CAZLJI010000244.1:642-4531 GCA_964559565.1 uncultured Ignavibacteriaceae bacterium
ATCTTGGAAAGCTAAATCAGTTGGATAGAAAACAAACTGATATATGCCACCTCCTGCATAATATTCTCCAATTAGAATTGGATTGGTTGGAATTGAAATATCAACAATTTTAATCCAGCCAGTAGTTCCCCAATGCGAATCAACCCCCTCGCTTACATAAGTATAATTACCATTAACAACCAAAGCTAAAGGTGTTGCTTGAAGTGCGAAGAAACCAGCTTCATTGATATTTGTTGGATCAGAGATATTAAGAATATGTATCCCATCTCCAAAGAGGATGTAAGCATAATTGCCACTTACATCAATGCGAGTAAAATAATCTTCGGTTTCATAACTGCCCACCTCTACTGGATTTGTTAAATCAGAAATATCTATGATTCTTAATCCTCTCCAGCCATCGGCTAAGTATGCAAAGTTACCTTGTAGCGCAACATCCTGTGGTGAGCCAGGACTATTATAATAACCAATCTGTATCGGATTAGATATATTTTGAATATCAACTACGCTCATACCACCAAATCTGGTTAGAACGAAGGCGTAATTATTTCGAACTTTTACACTTGCACCCCAACCTGGAATTGCATAAAATCCAAAAGGCTGCAGCAAAGCAGGATTCGATACATCAAAAAATCTTAACCCACTTCCTTCCTCCGAAGATGAGCTGGATGAAGAGACTCCTTCACTAACAATTAATGTGTTACCACTGCAAGAAAGTGAAGCGACATGACCCGCTGATTCGTGGAATGCTATTTCAATTGGAGAATTAGGATTAGAAATATCAAAAGTCCAAATTCTTCCTTGAACCCAGCGATTACCATTCCAGTACTCTCCGTTTGTTACAAATGCGTAATTACCATTAATGAAAACATCTTTAGCACCTCCGGGAAATACGGTTTGGCTTGCTAAACTTGGATAAGCTGGGTTAGCTACATTAAGAACTTTTAATCCTCCACCATCATAATATTGTGCTGCGACATAAAGAAAATTGCCGGATTGTACTGCATTTCCAAACCGATGAGGAAATGATCCGACTGAAAATGGATTGGAAGGATTAAGCACTGAAATTATATAAGTTTCAGGATAGTAAAAATATACGTCTATATAAATATAGTTCCCTACCAAAGACATATAATTCGGTGAATCTTCCGAATCAAAGAATGCTAATATTTGCGGATTAATCGGATCTGAAATATTTATCGTTCTGAGTCCACCACCGATCCACTGACCACCACTGTAATATTCACCCTCAGCTACATAAAGAAATTGGTTTCTTGCGATTAATTTCTTTACCGGTCCGGACAAAAGTAGCTCACCAATCTGAATCGGATTATACAAATTACTAACATCAATAACTTTTATTCCACTATCCTGCTCAGCCAAATAAACATAGTTCCCAGATTTAGCAACATCGCTGATTATACCGTCAGTAGACACTTGTCCAAGTAATTGTGGTTCGGAAGGATTTGAGATATCAAGAATCTGAAGAATACCGCCGCTTGCTGTGTAAACAATATTATCCTCAACTATAAATGCATACGGAGGTCCTGCAGCCCATCTACCAACTAAAGTTGTATTTCCGCCTTGCCCAAGTACAAAAATAACATTGATGAAAGTCAGCAGATTAATGAAGAAAAACTTTTTCATATTGTTTTCCTTTTATATAAAAATAATTTTGACTGACAAGCTTTTTCTGCAGTAGATTAGAATAGTTGTTTCGAAATTATTATATGTCTGTCAATAATTAATATATAGAAAGATTGTAGATTTGTCAATGATATTACAATAAGCAGCCTGATATAAGTTTATAACAGATTAGTACTCTGCTTATTTCACTATTGCGATTGCGATAAAATGCCTTTTCATTTTCATTTCTCTATCCAAATAATCCTTTACTTAAAAATTTTCAGTCATAAATAATCTAGAAAATTTATATATTCTAGTATGAACAGCGAGAGACTTTACATAAAGAATATGGTTTGCGATAGATGCATAAAAGCAGTAATAAAAGTTTTATGTGATCTTTCAATAGATCATAAACCTGTATTACTTGGTGAGGTTTCAGTAACGAAGCCATTGACAGCGAATTTGAAAATAGAATTATTACAGAGACTAAATGAGGAAGGCTTCGAACTGGTTGATGACAGGAAGAGCAAGATTATTGAACAAGTAAAAAAGCTTGTGATTGACTTTGCACAAAAAGAAGATGAAAATAGAAAGACTTCACTCACAAAGTATCTTTCCCAAAATCTAAATTACGATTACTCTTACTTGAGCAATCTGTTTTCTTCTGTAGAAGGGAAAACGATTGAGCACTTTTTCATACAGCAGAGAATTGAAAAGGTAAAAGAGCTACTTGTGTATAAAGCACTCACACTTTCTGAGATCGCATTCAGACTGAGGTATAGCAGCGTTGCTCATCTTTCAAATCAATTCAAAAAAGAAACCGGCTTAACTCCATCATATTTCAAATCTATTGGCGCAGCTAAGAGAAAAGCTCTGGATAAAGTATAACCGCAAGTGTAAATCCAAAAATTCTGCAAATCGTTTTCAATTAAGTGTAACACATCAAGCTATTGTAGAAATTATGTTAGGATCAGAAGCAAATAATTATAATTAAACGGAGGCGTAAAATGAAAAATGAACATCAGCATCACAATCAACACACTAAACCTCAGCTAAAAAACGAACAGCATGAGCATAAAGAACATGAAGAGAAACGACTACATATTCAGCATACGGTAAATCGGATGAATCATCATCAGATGAATCATTCCAAACATTCTCTTCATAATTTGCAAAATAAGGATGCAAACCAAACTAAACAGGATCATTCAGGGCATCATGGGCATATGATTGAAGATTTCAGAAAGCGATTCTGGATCTCATTATTATTAACTCTTCCCATAATCCTAATTTCGCCGATGATACATCATTTGTTCGGGCTAAAGGATTCTCTGTCTTTTCCTGGTAATATGGAAATTTTATTTGTGTTGTCATCAGTAGTATACTTTTATGGCGGCTGGCCTTTTCTAAAAAGTCTCGTTGATGAATTAAAACAGAAGAAGCCAGGAATGATGACTTTAATCGCACTTGCAATTTCGGTTGCATATTTCTACAGCAGCTCGATAGTATTTGGAATCGTGGGAGAGGATTTCTTCTGGGAACTTGCAACACTAATCGATATTATGCTGCTTGGCCACTGGATTGAAATGAAATCTGTTATGGGAGCTTCGAAAGCTCTTGAAGAACTAGCCAAGCTTATTCCAGATGAAGCTCACAAAATAAACGCTGATGGAAATATTGTTGAAGTTAAAGTTTCAGAACTAAATCATAAAGATAAATTATTAATCAAGCCTGGAGAACATATACCAGCAGATGGGAGGATTTATGAAGGGAAATCCTCTATCAATGAATCTATGATTACGGGAGAATCCAAACCAGTTTCGAAAATGGACGGAGATGAAGTTATAGGTGGGTCAATAAATGGTGAAGGCTCGATTAAAATCGAAGTGGAAAAGACCGGAGATGAAACATTTCTTTCGCAAGTTGTTAAACTGGTGCGAGAAGCACAGGAAAGTAAATCGAACACACAAAATCTAGCAAACAAAGCGGCTTTCTGGTTGACCATTGTTGCAATTACTGCCGGTGCAGTCACAATGTTTGTCTGGTTATTAGCTGAAGGTGCAAGCTTTAACTTTGCTCTTTCAAGAACTGTAACTGTAATGGTAATTACCTGTCCTCACGCTCTTGGACTGGCAATTCCACTTGTAGTTGCAGTATCAACAGCATTGTCTGCAAAAGGTGGTTTATTAATTAGAAACAGAACTGCATTTGAACAAGCGAGGAATTTACAGGCAATCATATTTGATAAAACAGGAACACTAACAAA
>CAZLJI010000245.1:0-4526 GCA_964559565.1 uncultured Ignavibacteriaceae bacterium
CTGCGACACCATACTTTATTAAGATATCGGACAGAGTTTCGTTTTTAGATACCGAAAATGTTTGATGATCAAGTGAGTCAGAGAAAAATCCAAAACTATTAAGCTGTGGTTCTTGTGCAAGTGTGGCAGGAATTTCAATTGTCGGATCAGAACATTTAAACCAACCCCAGAGAAGAATAGACAGAAATGCAACGCCTACAAATAAATAAGATAAACGAAAAAATATTGTTGTGTTTTTGTCTGTCTGCACTTAGTTGTAATTATTGACAAAATTTTAAGCAAACTTAGGCTTATTTTTAAAATAATACAACGTAATTCAAATAAAGCTCAGAACTTTGTAATTATTAAAATTCGTTCTGTTCATATTAATATTTATTTTGACATGAATTCAATTAGCAGATTATGCAGACAAATAAGAAGTTCGGATTTATACTTGGGGCAATAGCATTCATTACTTTGTTATTGATGGGCGACTTCGATCCCACAAAGCCGCAAATTAATACAATGGCTGCAATTACTGTTCTGATGGCAATACTCTGGATCACTGAAGCAATCCCGTTAGCTGCAACTTCACTAATTCCTTTAATATTTTTTCCGTTCAGTGGAATTTTATCAACCGAAGAAATTGCATCCTCATATATAAACTCAATAATTTTTTTATTCCTTGGTGGATTTCTTATTGCAATTGCGATGGAAGAATGGTCATTGCATAAAAGAATCGCTCTAAAAATTATTACGATATTTGGCGGTACTCCCACATCTATAATTATCGGATTTATGACATCAGGTGCTTTACTATCAATGTGGATATCTAATACAGCAACTGCTTTAATGCTTCTACCGATCGGTTTAGCGGTAATTCAAAAAATCGAAAATGAATTCGGGCAGGAGAAAACACACAATTTCACAGTTAATATACTTTTGTCGATCGCTTATTCCTGTACGCTTGGTGGAGTAGCAACCTTAATCGGTACACCACCAAATTTAGTAATGGTTAAAATGCTTTCAGTGCTTTATCCTAACGCTCCAGAAATATCTTTTGGCAGCTGGATGCTTTTAGCTTTGCCAGTTTCGATATTAATGCTTTGTGCGGTTGCAATACTTCTTACAAAAGTTTTATTCAAAGTGGATGGATCTGTTAAACTGGAAAAGGACTTTATTGAAAATGAATATAAACAGCTTGGAAAAATTTCATTTGAAGAAAAAGCCGTTAGTATTGTTTTTATAATAACAGCACTACTCTGGATTTTCAGGAGTGATATTTTATTTGGATTCGCAAAAATTCCTGGCTGGTCAAACCTTTTACCGACATCGGAATTTATAAATGATGGTACGGTTGCAATCACAATGGCATTTATTCTTTTTTTAATTCCATCAAAATCAGGGAAAAGAGCTTTACTTGAAAACACAGCATTCAATAAAGTTCCGTGGGGAATTATTCTTTTATTCGGAGGAGGATTCGCACTTGCAAAAGGGCTTTCATCGACCGGGCTTGCAAATTTTATAGGCGAGCATCTTACCAGCTTACAAGTTCTTTCACCTATACTAATAATCTTGATAACGGCTTTTATGGTTACTTTCTTAACTGAACTAACCTCTAATACTGCAGTTACACAGATGCTTCTTCCTATTGTTGCTTCAGTTTCAATTGCAATCGGGTTAAATCCACTTTTACTGATGTTTACTGTGACACTATCTGCCTCGATGGCTTTTATGTTACCCGTAGGTACACCACCAAATACAATCATTTTTTCGGGTGGAAGAATTAAGATTTTAGAAATGGCAAAAACCGGTTTTGCACTAAATATAATCGGCGTAATAATAATTAGTTTTCTTGTATACTTTTTAGGAAATCTAATTTTTAATCTGAACACTTTTCCTATCTGGGCTTATCCATAATAATAGTAAGGTAATTTAGTATGATAGTTTATAGCGTAATGGTTGTCATAAATAAAGATGTTGAAGATTCTTGGTTAAAATGGATGAAAGACGAACATATTGAAGACGTGCTTAAAACCGGTTACTTTACAGATTGGGATATAAAGAAACAATTGAATCCCGAACCAGCTGCAAGTGAATCAACCTATGTCATCAGCTATAAGACCTCATCTCTTGATCAATATTTTAAATATCTGGAGAAAGAGGCTCCACGTTTGCAAAAAGAACATACTGATAAATTTTACGGAAAGTTTAAGGCTTCGCGGTCAGTCTATAAATTAATTTAATAAAAACCCAAAGTCGGGATTGCAATTTTAATTCATATTTTCTATTATCACTTAGAAATAATTTCACTTATAGTGTCATTTTCCAAAGGATACTTATTTGAAAAAATTGACTTTGTTATTCATAATTTTAATTCTCTCATTCTCCTGTAGGGAAGAAATTATCGAGCCGGATAATATTGTGGGCAATATTAATGAACCTGTTCAGATTACTGAGCGTAATTCTTATGCTTTACTTTTAAATGCAAGAAATTTAACAATGAATTTATCTGTCCCGTTATATTTTAGTTCTGCGAGAACAAGATTCAATGTCAGGTTAATTGATTATGATTCAGGTTATACAAATATCAGTGTTCAGGATATAAGTCAGATTGAAAGATTTAGCTATTACATAGCAGAGGAAGTTTCTTACCACACTGAACTCCTCGACGGATACGTTCCCACAACTATTAACATCAACACAGATAATTTCAGTGGTAAGATTAAAATAGAATTCAGAAAAATCTTCTAGTCAAATTTTTTCGCAAAATAAATAAAAGTAATTTCCTTATCTTTTAAGGCCTTTTCTCAGGCGCTTTTTAATCAATTAGTCTCAATTAAAGCCGAAAGTAATTTCTCCCGCTATGTCCGATAATAAATTTTACCAGGTTGCAACTGAAAGCAAAGTTATTCCTGAAAGGGAAGAAATAAGTCAAGAGTATAAATGGAATTTAACTGACATCTTTAATAGTGATGAGGAATGGGAGTTTGAGTTTAAGTCTGTTTCCGAAAAAGTATCAGGATATCAAAAGTTTGAAGGAAAACTTGCAGAAAGTGCTGAAAGATTAATTGCCTGCTTCAAGTTTGATGAAGAAATTAATGTCAAACTGGATCGACTACATCTCTACGCAATGCTTTCAAAAGATAGCGATATGAGAGTAGGGAAGTATCATGCTATGGACGACCGTATTAAATCTCTCTATTCAAAAGTTGGTGCAGTGAGTTCGTTTATTCGGCCGGAGCTTCTTAAAATACCAGATGAAAAATTAAGAAGCATAATCGATTCAAATGAAGATTTAAAAATTTATAAACAGAGCATAGACGATCTTCTCCGTTCAAAAAAGCATACACTTTCTAACTCTGAAGAAAAAATTCTTGCGATGGCATCCGAGTTAACTCAAACTCCATACAACACTTTTTCAATCTTTACTAACGCAGATCTGAAATTACCAATTATTGAGGATGAATCCGGAGGTTTAACTGAGCTTTCTCATGGAAGATATTATTCAGCGATGTACTCTAAGAATAGAGATTACAGGGCAAGAGTATTTAAAGCCTACCTTGAATCCTATAAAAATTATATCAATACTTTCACGGTGTTGTTTAACGGGAATCTGAAGACAAATATCTTTAATGCACACGCCAGGAATTTTAACTCTGCTCTTGAATCCGCATTACACACAAACAACATTCCAAAATCTGTTTATCATAATCTGATTGAATCTGCTAATCAAAATCTGCAACCTATGCATCGCTGGGCATCCTTAAAGAAAAAGCTTCTTGGAATCGGTGAGCTTTGCCCCTATGATGTATACGTTACAGTTTTCAACTCTCATAATGAAAAAAAATATACGTATGAAGAGAGTGTAAACATTGTATTAAACTCTTTGAAATTAATGGGAGATGAATATATCTTATCGCTTAATCAGGCTTTTAAAAACAGATGGATTGATGTTTTTGAAACAAAGGCAAAAAGAAGCGGCGCTTATTCGTCTGGAACTACTTTCGGAGTGCATCCATATGTTTTGCTTAACTGGACTGATCTTTTGAATGATGTGTTTACTCTAACTCACGAGATGGGGCATAATATGCATTCATATTATACAGGTCAAAATCAACCTTATCCCTATGCAAACTATTCAATTTTCCTTGCAGAGGTAGCATCAACTTTTAATGAATCACTTTTACTTGACCATCTCCTCGAGATTGCTGAAAACAAGAATGAAAAACTCTTTCTTCTTGAGAGATACCTGAACAATCTTACTGCAACTTTCTATAGGCAAGTGATGTTCGCTGAGTTTGAGATGATTGTTTATGACAGAACAGAGAAAGGAGAGTCGCTTACTTCAGAAGTGCTCAGTGAATTATATAAAAACACCTATCAAAAATTTTGGGGACCTGATATGTTCGTTCCCGAAGAAGAGCACTATACGTGGGCAAGAATACCGCACTTCTATTACAATTTTTATGTCTACCAATACGCAACAGGATTTGCGGCATCGGAAATTCTGGCAAAAAAAGTAAAAACCGAAGGTAAACCAGCAG
>CAZLJI010000246.1:0-4523 GCA_964559565.1 uncultured Ignavibacteriaceae bacterium
GGATTAACTTGGGCGTGGATCGCTTTGCCAGTTTACATAATTATTTACTCATTAGTTATTTACCTGAAATTCAATTCAGCGGATTGGTACACAAAAATTGCTCTTGAAAAATGAAGATGTTAAATAAGATAAAGCTCAAAAGTTTGGGTGTAATAGGCTTATACTAAAGTATTGACATTCTGCTTTAAGAGAAATATATTAGCTCTATGAAAATGAAACTTTCGCAAATCCTTGTAATTCTTCTACTTGCAGCAGCAGTATTTGCAGGAACTTTCCTTGAGTATTTCCATGGAAGAAGTGAGGGAGAGGACATCAGACTCGAATGGAAAACCAGAGATGAAGTAAATCTTCAAAATTTCAAGATTGAAAGAAAAACTCCTCAAAGCTCATTTGCAGAAATCACAACTGTGCAGCCTAAAGGAAGTAATTCTTATTACACTTATCTCGACCAGTCAACTTACAAAACGACAGATATGGTGTTTATATATAGACTGAAAATTGTTGATACAAATGGTCAGGCTTCTTACTCGAATGAAGTTAGTGTTTCTCATAGCGTTTCTGGAGTTAAGCGTACCTGGGGTAGTATCAAGGCTATGTTTCGGTGAGTCGCAAAAAGTCTGGCTCTCTCCTAAATATAAATATTAGCTCCTTTCTCAAATCCTTCAAAACATCTCAATCACTTCTCTTTTTTCTAATTACGATAATTCTATTTATGCTCTCCTGCGCACCTGCAAAGAGGTTTCCGGATAGTAAAGAAAAAGACGAAAATATTGAAAAAGAAAAGCCATTAGAAATAGAAGAAAAGACTAATCCTGGCTATATCTCAACCGAAATTAGAGTATCGTTGAATGGTTTAATACCATCTGAATGTTTAACAATAGAATCACCAGTTTATTTAATTGACAGAGAAAGTAAAATAGCTTTAATCAAAACAGGAAATACAATTAATTTTTCTCGTAATTATGGCAAGACAATTTTAAATATAAACGGTGAAAATTTTGAAAGTGAAAAGTTTTATCTTTCATCAACCGAAAATGATAGGATAATTAAAGTTAATGGAAAACGATATAGAGGCAAAATTCAAATTTCATCTTTGAGTAATAACGTTGATATCATCAATGTGCTCGATCTTGAAGATTACGTTAAGGGAGTACTCGCCAAAGAAATGCCATTAGGTAAAAATGAAGAGAACCTCGAAGCTTTAAAGGCACTTGCAATCTGTGTAAGAACTTACGCAGCCCAAAAAATGAATGATGGGAAAGTTTATTTTGATTTGTATGCCGATACTCGCGATCAGGTGTACGGGGGGGTTGATGCAGAGAGTCCTCTATCGAATAAAGCTGCAGAGGAGACAAAAAATTTAATCCTTGAATACAACGGAACTCAGTCAATTATTTTTTATCATTCAACTTGCGGAGGACTAACTGAAGCCTCTCAGAATGTTTTTACAAAGGAAAATGTACCCTATTTAACTAGCATAAAAGATGGATCAGAACCATATTGTAAAATCTCTCCCAGATTTGAATGGATAGAAACTTATAGTAAAGAATTAATCATTAGCAGATTAAAAAGTTATTCACTGCTTGATAATCAAGATTATTCTCTTGGTGACTTCTCAATACTTAGCAGGTTTAATTCAGGCAGAGTGAATGAAATGGAAATCAAAGTAATTAGTAATCGTGGAGAAAAAAAGACTATCATTATAAAAGGAAATGAAATAAGAAGTATTTTAAGAACTGCAGATGGAAAAATGATTCTTTGGAGTACATTGTTTGATTTATCTTTAAAATCAAATTCTGTTGTTTTAAACGGTAAAGGATTTGGTCACGGCGTTGGACTTTGCCAATGGGGTGCAATTGCATTATCAAGAAAAGGTTGGAACTACGAAAACATTTTAAACCATTATTATCCGGGAACTGAAACAGGTAATCTAAATGATTAAGACAAAGCAGACTATTTATCTGGCATCAAAATCTCCGCGCAGACGAAAGCTGCTAAAACAACTTGGAATAAAATTCAAATCATTTTCCGTTAACTCAAATGAAAATTTTTTAGATGGAGAGCATCCGGTCGAGTGCGTTAAAAGAATTGCCATTGAGAAAATGGATATCGCAAAACAGCAAGTTGATAATAGTATTATCATCACTGCTGATACAATAGTAGTTCTTAGAGGAAAGGTTATTGGCAAACCAACAAACAAAAACGATGCGATAAAGATTTTATCACTTTTAAGTGGAATGGTACATTCTGTCTACACTGGCTTTTGTGTATTCAATCAAAAAACTAACAAGCAGTTACTCGATTATGAAAAGACAGAAGTTGAATTTCGTAAGCTGACAAAAGATGAAATAGTCGATTACGTTGATGGTGGAAGTCCGATGGATAAAGCAGGCGCGTACGGTATCCAGGACGATTTCGGCGCTGTGTTCGTCAAGCGAATTAATGGCTGTTATTATAATGTTGTTGGCTTGCCTTTGACTAAACTTTACAATGTGCTAAGAGAAGTAACCTGACTTGCTAAAAAAACTTAAGAAAAAAGTTATTATCTCAGTCGTAATTGCAGGAGTTCTATATCTTGCTTTTACTATTTATGCTGATTTCACGCAAGTCATAATTGCTTTCGGAAAATTCAATTTACTTCTTCTGCCACTACTGTTTTTTCTTTCATTCCTGAATTACTATACTCGTTTTCTTAAATGGGATTATTATCTCTCAATCGTAAAAGTGAAAATGAAAAAAATCGATTCGCTTTCAACTTTTATGTCTGGGCTAATTATGAGTGTGACGCCAGCCAAGCTGGGAGAAGTTCTTAAATCAGTTCTTGTTAAGGAAATTACAGGCGAGCCTATCAGCAAAACTGCGCCAATAATTCTTGCAGAGCGAGTCACCGATTTTTTGTCACTTATCTTAATTTCAATTGTTGGTGCATACGTATTTGATTACGGCGGTAACATCACAATCATTGTTGCAGCTTTTTTTGTAATCCTGATTATCATTATCAGCAATAAAAAAATTGCTCTACCAATTATCAATATCTCCGAACGCATTCCTTTTATTAAAAAATACATTCACAACATTCATTCGGCATATGAAAGTTCCTATCAGCTTTTAAAAATTAAGCCTCTTATTCTGATGACAATATTAAGCTTGATATCCTGGGGCTTTGAATGTTTGGGTTATTATTTTATTCTAAAAAATTTTGATACGGATTTTGGACTTTTATGGGCTTCTTTTAGTTACAGTTTCTCGACTATAATAGGGGCAATTTCTATGTTGCCCGGTGGATTGGGTCTAACCGAGGGATCGCTAACTTATCTTTTAATGGAAAAGGGAATAGCAGCTGATATTTCTGTAGCAACAACATTTATCGTTCGAGCTGTTACACTTTGGTTTGCAGTACTTGTCGGAATTGTCAGTCTTTCATTCTATCAAAAAAGATTTGGAAAAATCAAGATTGAATCTGTTTAATTCCTTTTACAAAATTGATAGAACCGTAGCCAGACTTAGAGATTAACAATTTTCTATTACAATAATTAAGAACGTATACTAGAATCCAGTTAAGATATAATAATACTTTAATAAGAGGCGTATTTCCTTGATTTAAAGGAATATGGTTGGTATTTTTGTGTCCCACTAAAAATGAAAGGAAACGATTATGGGACAAGGAAATAATTTCAAAAAGGGTCTTTTGATCGGCTTTTTTACCGGTGGCGCCTTAGGTGCAGCTCTCGCGTTACTTTTTGCCCCGAAGAGTGGAAAGGAATTAAGACGGGACATTAAAGAAAAAAGTGAAGAGTATCTTGATGATGCTGAAAAATATATCTCACAGGCAAAAGAAAAAGCTGTTGATATGATAAATGAAGGCAAAAAGAGATCGGAGAGACTGATCAAAGATGCCAAAGATAAATCTGATCAACTTATGAAGGATGCGGAAAAAGTTTACAAAGATGCGAAGGAAAAAGTCTCCGATTCAGTAAAGACCGGAAAAGAATCTTTCGAACATAAGAGAGATCAGATTAAAGATGCTATAAAGGCCGGTGTGGATGCATATAAAGAAACTAAACATTCCGGGGACTAATTTTATTAATGACTCTAATTGATGTATTAACAGCTGTTGTACTGATTCTTGTATCGGCTCTTATTGTTTTCTTGATAGTTTATCTTGGGAAGATAACACGTTCAATTCAAGATCTTCAGAAAAATATTAGTGAATTGACCGATAAGCTTGAACCACTTGTATCTTCCCTCGCAGATTTAACTCTAAAGTTTTCAGATTTGAGTGATCAGGCTAAGAAGCAGCTGGAAGCTACAAAGGGCATAGTTTTCAGCGTGAAAGAAAGAGTAGAGAAAATTCTTGAATTTGAAGAAAAAATAAGAGCCGGAATTGATGGACCTGTTATGGGTGTCATTAATCAATTTAAAGCAATCTCAAACGGAGTAAGCACTTTTCTCAGCTACCTTAAAAAATAAATTTCATACTAACTAAATACTTCCAGGAGGATTCCATTGAAAGAGTATATTTC
>CAZLJI010000247.1:0-4486 GCA_964559565.1 uncultured Ignavibacteriaceae bacterium
AAATTGAAAGGGCCAGTGTTTGTCATTTGACGAGTATCTCTATTCTGTGTGCAAATCCAGCCAACATCTGTCACTGGATCGCCTGAGAACCAGAACCTTTCGTCAACCGTGGCGCAGTCAACTCCGCCTCTAACTTCACCGTAAGCAAAATCACAAGGATCTACAACTTCTCCAACACGGTTCTTACCTTCGCAATAAAACCGGGCTTCCTCAAGTTGGTTAGGATCGTTCAAATCCGGATCACCGTTTATATACATTACAAATGATGAAATCGGTAAGTTTTTCGCACCCGGAAATGCTTGAATTCCTTTTATCTGACCCTGAACTGAATATGCTGTATCAAGTGGCGTATCAATTCCTTCATCATACTCACCAATGGTTCCACCATTATCAACGTAAGTTACACCTGCTTCATAGGAACGCGGCCCGGAGAAAAAGTCTATCATAAAACACGGTACTTGAGCTCCATATTGAGCATCAGGTCCGTTGCCGTATGTAAAGCCTGAATTTCTTGGTACGTCAACACCAATTACATCATCAGTTGCATCGCCAAGATCAGTATCTGCCCATGCACCAAAATAAACATCCGTAAGATATTCCGGATCGTTATTACCGGTACCGGCGTATGTGAATCTGTACCGAACAAAAACAATGTTGCCAATTGCACCAGCAGATGCGAAAGCAAAAACAGACTGCCTAACTTCCATACCGACTTCGATCGTAGTATTCCATCTTCTTTGTGCAACCGGTAAGCCATCATGGAAAACACACCATGCTATTTCATCACCAATTAAATCCGGCATATCTTCATCAGAATCGTAAGCACCGTTTCCATTTTTATCAACCGGATTATAAATACCATCACCATCTCCATCAACAAAATCAGCACCTAAGTTAACCGCATCAATCCAGTCCTGCCAGCTTTGTCCAAAAGGTTCATCTTTTGAGTTTACTACATAGATAACTGCATTTGGATCATTCTCCCCATCAACTACACCTTGAACATAGTCCTCAACCAAGCTAGCTGAGGCAGCAGCATTTGCCCAAAGGACGCCACCTCTGTAACCGCTCATAAAGAAACCGGAGGAAAATAGAAAACCTCCTCCTGCATATTGCCCCAAACTACCGTTTGGGGGAACATTCACATCTGCAATTATGCCCTTACGGTTAAGAGGCATCCAGACATTATTGATGTTAAGCGCGTAAGCATCTCCCTGTTTACCCGACGCTTGCGTACTATTTATTTTATAAATTGGTTTAGGAGTACGAACACCATTTCTGTCATCTCCTAAAAAACCAAAGGCAATAAATGCCACACCTATAATCAGGAGCAGCAATTTATAACTGTGTTTTATTTTTATTTTCATTTCAATCATCCTATTTATATTTAAAATCAAATTTTTGTTAGAAAGTAATTCTATCAAAATTTAACTTAAGGCCGAGTCTGATAAGTCTCGGAATACCAAAATTATTCGGATCTTTTTCGAGTGTTTGATAATCTCTAACGTAACCTTCTCCTTGCTGTTGAATAGTACCCTGTGCATCAGGATCGTTCAGCCAGTTGGTTGTATATGGACTACCTGTAGATCTCCAAACTCCAACTATATTATCTGAGTCGAGTAAATTTTCTATCCAGACATAAGGTGTTAGATAGAAGCTACCGATTGGAAATCCTTTTTCAATTTTAAAATCAATTCTGAAACTTCCCGGTGCATAAGCTGAGTTGATGTAACCAACGTTATCAGCAACCAGTCCTGCATCTCCAAGAATATCCCATTGATCAACTGGTGTATATGGTCTTCCGCTGCTATATGAGATTATAGCATTTGCATTAAACAACTCAAAAAATCCAAGTTCACCTTCCGGAACGAAGAAGTCAATTATCGCAACAGCTGTATGTCTCTGATCGAAGGATAAAGGTGCGATAACTTTTGGAGGAAGATTATCAAGGTTTCTGAATACAGCAGTCTGGCTTGAATTAGTTGATGAACCCGTTCCATCAGCAAACGAGAGT
Source organism: uncultured Ignavibacteriaceae bacterium (assembly GCA_964559565.1). GTDB lineage: Bacteria > Bacteroidota > Ignavibacteria > Ignavibacteriales > Ignavibacteriaceae > IGN2. The sequence goes on from CAZLJI010000247.1 coordinate 2,015, forward strand.
GTATATTGCAATGAAGCGCTGAAGTAACTTAACCTGGTAACATCAAACGAAAATGCAAATCCCTTTATAGTACCGAAATCTGCGTTTTGAGAACCAATTGCATTTATAACCTCACCGCCTTCAGTTCGCTGATATTGACTGACCTCAACATTCACTAAAGACTTAGTGTTTTTATAAAAAGCAGTAATGTTTAACGCTGAATTTGCACCTAATAATTGCCTGAAACCAACTTCGTACTGAGTAGTTTCTTCACTTGTCAATCCACCATTAAAACTATTCTGAGGTGACATAGTGATGTATTGATTATAATCAAATGGACCAGCGTACATATCGTTCAACTCAGGTGTTTGGAAAAATGTGCCGTACTGAGCATGAAAAACAGTAGCTTCTGTTACAGGAAAGCCGATTCCGATTCTGGGTGAGAATTTTACTTCAACATCTTTAATCTTAAAATCCTCAATATCAAATTTATTTGGATCCAAACCTTTGGCATAAGGTAAAGAAGGATCAATAAGTTCATGAGACTTAATGTCGAAATAATCCATTCTAACGCCAAGATTTAATACTATATCCTGTAGCTCGAATCTATCCTGCAGATAAAGATAACCAAGAATTGGCTGAGCTGGTTTTAAAAATTCAGCCATTGTTGGATGTGATCCTATACTAGGATCAGCAAACCAATCCAGTGTCGAAGGATAATCCGAATCTGTTTTTTGATTTCCGGTAACGTCATAACCGAAAACGAATGGTTGATTTTGTGCAAACCTGATATAATCTGGTTGTGTAGGATCAGTTCCAGCAACAATATATGCAAAGTTTCCATAACCTCTTACAGTGTGTTGCTCAACTCCAAAACCAAATTCCAGTAAGTGATTATCTAGCTGAGATGTTAAATCAAAATCTGCCCCAATTCTCAGATCTTCTCTTTGCTGGAAAAGTCCAGACGCATAACCATATGGTCTGAATACACCATTCTCATCGACAGTTTGTGTTCTGCGTCCATCACCCAGCAAGGTTACATTCATACCTGACTGGTTAGCCCACCATAAACTATCTCCATATAAAATTTGATTTTCAACACCTTTGAGTATCGGATTGTATCGCTCATATTCAAATAATCGATATCCCAAATTTAAATTCCAGAAAGTGTTATTACTTACGGTTTGAGAAACTCTTGCACTATAAGACGAGTTTTTTTCATCCTGCTCTTCTATAAATTGTGAAGCATTTTTGTACTGCCTCATAGGTCCAGTACCTTTTGAATTTTTAGATATTCTATCATTCCATAATGCACTTAATTGAACATTCCAATCACCCATCCTGGAATTAATTTTTCCGCTAAATCTCCATACGCTTGAGGGGTTATTTGGAATTGCATCGTAAACAATTGGTGCATCCATTACGCTTCCATCTTCAGCTGTCCAGATTTCAAATGGAACTGCGACAGGATCAGCATCCTGATACCAGCCTCTTTCTCCGGATAAGAATATTGTATGTTCTGGTATTCCTGGTATTATTGGACCACTTAAAGATCCGGAATACAGGTTTGAGCCTGAAGGGTCCGTGTCTAACAGATCGGATGACATTAAATCAAAGTATACGTTGTAATAAGGCTGACCGGATTTTGTAGTAACGTTAACAATACCTGACTGTGCCTGGCCATATTTAGCTTCGTACCCACCAACCTGAAATGATATTTGGTCAATGGCCACGTTACTAACCTGCGCAGTTGTTTGTCTGTTATATAAGTTGTTCTGAGGAACACCATCAACGATGTAAAGGACTTCACTGCCTCTTCCACCACGGACGTTTATTGTAGCGTTACCTTCCTGACCACCACTTCCCTCCTGAATTACAACACCGGATTGAAGTGATGCAAGGTTCTGAACTCCACGGACAGGAAGTCTTGAAATCTGATCGGAGTCAATTACTTTGACAGTATTAGTAGACTTTGACTCGAAAAATTTCTTATCAACGACCACGATATCTGGCAAAGTGAAGTCAGTGGATAATTCAACATCCAGTTCATAAGTGATGTTAGCAACAACTCTCACTTCCTGAATTGTCTTGGGGGCATATCCTACGTAGCTGATTTTAACTTCGTAGGTGCCGGGAGTAATATTTAGTATAAAGTAGTTTCCATCGATGTCTGTGGCAGCCCCAAGATTGGTGTTCAGTAATATTATGTTTGCACCAATCAAAGGTTCTTTAGTATCTGCATCTAAAACTTTACCGCTCATTTTGCCAACTCCCGTTTGAGCAAAAATTGAGGCTGAGCTTAGCAGAAAGACTAAAAGTGCCAGAAGATTTGTAGATATTTTTTTCATCTCTTCTCCACGAAATGTTTTAAATAATCTTCTGAGTTAATCTCTGAATTTTTTAAAGAACAAATAAACTTGAAAAAAAAACGGGCGAATTTACCAATGATTAAATTGGAAAACCCACCCGTTTTTCATATAAACATCATGACTA